>NZ_JBHUZM010000037.1:0-61538 GCF_042667665.1 Streptomyces sp. NPDC057307
GTCCGGGCCCGGCCGCCGTTTGTCCGGGCCGGGGTGGGATGCCCGGGTCCGTCCGGTGGCCGGTTCGTCCTCAGGCGCCGGACGGGCTGGTGGGGCCGCCGGGCGGGTCGCAGTGTGGCTGGCCGGTGCTGGGGTTGTCCTCAGGCGCCGGACGGGCTGGCAATGCCCGCCGGATGGGCTGGTGGGGCGCTGGGGTGGGTTGGGACGGGTCCCCCGGTGGGCGGGTGTCCTCAAACGCCGGACGGGCTGGCAATGCCCGCCGGGCGGGCCTGTGGGGCCCGTCCGGCGGCTGGGGGCAGGACCGCGTCGTTAGGTCGGGCGGCGGCGGGGGGACACCTCCACCGCCGCGCAGCGCCAGCGGAGGTCCGGGGACTGTTCCAGGCGGAACGCCATCGCGCGGACCTGGTCTCCCGCCGCGATGACCGCCCACGCCTCGACCACTCCCGGGCGGGGGTGGAAGCCCCGGCAGGTGCGGATCACCGGGGTCGTGTTGCGGGCGCGGAGCGGGGTTTTCGGGGCCAGGTGGACGAGTTGGTCGTACGCCTCGCCGATCGTCTGGCCCAGCATCGAGTGGACCGGGCGCAGGCCGCTGAGGACGGCGAGGAGTTGTTCCGCGAAGCGCTCGTGCGGTTGGAGCCAGGGCTGGCGGCGCTGGGAGACCACTCGGCCCGGCCTGCGCGGGTCGCGCCTGGCCGGTGGCCGGGTGGTGGCGACCGTCCGCGCCGCCGCCCTGTCGTACGTCCTGCTGGTCTCTGTGTCGCTCACGCAGATCGCCCCCGTTCCGCAGGCCCGGCCGCATTCGCATTACCGAGCGGTAACTTGTGTTGGGGATCTTCTACGGGGCATCCGCGGCGCCCGCAAGGGCCGGATCCGCCGGCGCCGCGTGTGTCGGGTGTCACCTGTCCGAGTGGCCGGGCAGGCCGGACCAGGGCAGCAGGCGTCACTCTGTGTATCCGAGTGGACGTTGAACGGCTCCGCAGTGTCACCCCGACGAGGGACCGGCCGGATACGGCGCACGTATCCTGGAACCGCTCTTCCGACTACGAAAGCGGTCATCGCATGCGCGTCTACGTCCCTCTGACCCTTCCCGGTCTCGCCGAGGCGCACAAGACGGGCGAGTTGGGTCCTGGGCCGCTGACCGCCTATGCCGTGACGCCCGGACTGCGCGAGTGGTATCTCTCCGACGACATCGAGGAGTTGGAGTACGCGGCCCTCAACCGCGCCGCCGCCGCCTCGCTCCGGCTGATCGCCGGCGATCCGTCCGCCGCGCGGCGCCGGGTCGTGGTCGCCGTCGACGTACCGGACAAGGACGCCGCCGCCGACCCCGACCGCGGGGTGGACTCCGCCGGGCTCGGCGAGGTGCGGATCGCCGCGGCCGTCCCCCTCGCCAAGGCCGCCGCCGTGCACATCGACGCGGACGACGCCGAGGGCGACGTGTCCGCCGCCGCCGCGGCGCTGGGCGCCGCCGACCACGGCGACGACGACGCGCAGTTCACGGTGGACGGCGCCGAGGACCACGAGCTGCTCTGGTTCGGGGTCCAGGAGATCCCGGGCATCGTCGCGTAAGGCGTCGCGTAACGCGCCGTCACGCAAGCCGTCGTCACGCAAGCCGTCGTCACGCAAGCCGTCGTCACGCAAGCCGTCGTCACGCAAGCCCTCGGCGCGCGGAATTCCGCGGCGCGTTGTCAGACCCGGCCGGTAACGTTTCCGGCATGGGGAAGCACGACGCACATCTGGTCTGGGACTGGAACGGGACTCTGCTCGACGACTTCAGCGCGGTCATCGGGGCCACCAACGCCTGCTTCGCGGAGATCGGTCTGGAGCCGATCACCGCCGAGCGGTACCGGGATCTGTACTGCATGCCGATCCCGGTCTTCTACGAGCGTCTGATGGGCCGCCTCCCCACGGACGCCGAATGGCTGATCATGGACGAGACCTTCCACCGGCACTACGTCGAGCGGCGCGTCGGGTGCGTGCTGACCGAGGGTGCCGAGGAGCTGCTGGCGCAGTGGACGCTGGCCGGCCGCAGCCAGTCGATTCTCAGCATGTACGAGCACGACCAACTGGTCCCTGTCGTACGGGGCTACGGGATTCACCAGCACTTCGTCCGGGTCGACGGACGGACAGGCCCCTCCGGCGGCACGAAGGCCGTGCACATGGAGCGCCATCTGGCCGCGCTCGCCAAGGAGGGCCGGATAGACCCGGCCCATACGGTGGTGATCGGTGACGCGGTCGACGACGCCCTGGCCGCCGCTCACGTCGGGGCCCGTGCGGTGCTCTACACCGGCGGATCGCACAGCCGTAAGAGCCTGGAGGAGGTGGGGGTCCCCGTCGTGGACAGTCTCACCGAGGCCGTCGATCTCGCGCAGAGCATCGCGCGCTGACCGCCGTCTCCACAGCGCCCCCGCCACGGGTCACTTGTCACTGGCCGGACCGGCAAATTTCTCGCCCTTCTTTTGTACATATGCGGTTCATGACGGGTCCGGGGTGCGGCGGGATAGCCTGGGGCCGTGATCAGTGCGATACGTCGCGGGAGCAGCGAAGCTCCCGGCCCGCGCCCGGAGTGCCACAGCGCCCCGGGCCTCGCTGATCCCCACAATCCGGCGCGGCCGTCAAGTTTGGCCAATAACGTCCCGGACATCTCTCATCGCGGCATAGCGTCGACTCAGACCGGAGACCCCGCGTCGTGGCGTTGTGTCGCTTCTTTCATCGACGTCACGCAATGGCGCGCGACAGGAGCCAGAGGACATGCAGACCAAGCTGGACGAAGCCAAGGCCGAGCTGCTCGCACGGGCGGCCCGGGTCGCTGAGAACAGCCCAGCCGGGGGGGCTGGGGGTCTGGGGGGCACCTCCCGGAACAACTCGGCCGCGACGGCGACCGACGACGAGACGTACGACGAGAAGCGCTCCGACAATCCCGACAAAGAGACGCTGCTCGCCTTTCTCCACAAGTACTACCTGCACACCGCCCCGGACGACCTCGCCGACCGCGATCCGGTCGACATCTACGGTGCGGCGCTCTCCCACTACCGGCTGGCGGAGGACCGTCCGCAGGGCACGGCCAGCGTGCGGGTCCACACGCCGTCCGTCGAGGAGAACGGCTGGACCTGCACCCACACGGTCGTCGAGGTCGTCACCGACGACATGCCGTTCCTGGTCGACTCGGTCACCAACGAACTCTCCCGGCAGAACCGCGGCATCCACGCCGTCATCCACCCGCAGATCCTGGTGCGCCGCGATATCACCGGCAAGCTCATCGAGGTCCTTCCCGAGAGCCGGGTCGACGGCGCCGAGCTGACCCACGACACCCTGATCGAGTCCTGGATCCACGTCGAGATCGACCGTGAGACCGACCGGTCCGATCTCAAGCAGATCACCTCCGACCTGCTGCGCGTCCTGTCCGACGCCCGCGAGGCCGTCGAGGACTGGGACAAGATGCGCGAGTCCGCGCTGCGCATCGCCGACGAACTGCCCAGCGAGCCGACCGCCGACGACCTGCGCGACCAGGAGGTCGAGGAGGCGCGCGAGCTGCTGCGCTGGCTCGCCGAGAACCACTTCACCTTCCTCGGCTACCGCGAGTACGAGCTGACCGGCGACGA
This sequence comes from Streptomyces sp. NPDC057307, assembly GCF_042667665.1. NCBI lineage: Bacteria > Bacillati > Actinomycetota > Actinomycetes > Kitasatosporales > Streptomycetaceae > Streptomyces > Streptomyces sp. NPDC057307. Next base: position 3,600 of record NZ_JBHUZM010000037.1, read on the forward strand.
CGCCCTGACCGCCGTGCCCGGCACCGGCCTCGGCATCCTGCGCGCCGACCCGCGGCACACCGACGACGAGGCCCACCCGGTGAGCCCGTCGTTCAACCGGCTGCCGGCCGACGCGCGCGCCAAGGCCCGCGAGCACAAGCTGCTCATCCTGACGAAGGCCAACAGCCGCTCGACCGTGCACCGCCCGAGCTATCTCGACTACGTCGGCGTGAAGAAGTTCGACGACAAGGGCAACGTCGTCGGCGAGCGCCGCTTCCTGGGCCTCTTCTCCTCGGCGGCGTACACCGAGTCCGTACGCCGCGTGCCCGTCGTACGCCGCAAGGTCGCCGAGGTCCTGGAGGGCGCCGGCTTCTCGCCGAACAGCCACGACGGCCGGGACCTGATGCAGATCCTGGAGACGTACCCGCGCGACGAGCTGTTCCAGACGCCCGTCGAGCAACTGCGCTCCATCGTCACCAGCGTCCTGTACCTCCAGGAGCGGCGCCGGCTGCGCCTCTACCTCCGTCAGGACGAGTACGGGCGCTACTACTCCGCCCTCATCTACCTGCCGCGCGACCGCTACACCACCGGCGTCCGGCTGCGGCTGATCGACATCCTCAAGGAGGAACTCGGCGGCACCAGCGTCGACTTCACGGCCTGGAACACCGAATCCATCCTCTCCCGGCTCCACTTCGTCGTACGCGTGCCGCAGGGCACCGAGCTGGCCGGGCTCACCGACCCGGACGTCGACCGCATCGAGGCGCGGCTCGTCGAGGCCGCCCGCTCCTGGGCCGACGGCTTCGGTGAGGCGCTCAACGCCGAGCTGGGCGAGGAGCGCGCCGCCGAACTGCTGCGCCGCTACGGCAACGCCTTCCCCGAGGGCTACAAGGCCGACCACTCGCCGCGCGCCGCCGTCGCCGACCTCGTACGCGTCGAGGAACTGAGCCGCGAGGAGAAGGACTTCGCGCTCTCCCTCTACGAGCCGGTCGGCGCCGGCCCCGGCGAGCGCCGCTTCAAGATCTACCGCACCGGCGAGCAGGTCTCCCTGTCCGCCGTCCTGCCGGTGCTCCAGCAGCTCGGCGTCGAGGTCGTGGACGAGCGGCCGTACGAGCTGCGCTGCGCGGACCGCGCCCAAGCCTGGATCTACGACTTCGGACTGCGCATGCCGCGCGGCGAGAACGGTCACACCAAGGACGACCATCTCGCCGAGGACGCCCGCGAGCGCTTCCAGGACGCCTTCGCGGCCGTCTGGACGGGCGAGGCGGAGAACGACGGCTTCAACTCCCTCGTGCTGCGCGCCGGGCTCAACTGGCGCGAGGCGATGGTGCTGCGCGCCTACGCGAAGTACCTGCGTCAGGCCGGGGCGACCTTCAGCCAGGACTACATGGAGGACACCCTCCGTAACAACGTTCACACCACCCGGCTGCTGATCTCCCTCTTCGAGGCCCGGATGGCGCCCAACCGCCAGCGCGCCGGTACGGAGCTGATCGAAGGGCTCCTCGAAGAGCTGACCGGCGCCCTCGACCAGGTCGCCAGCCTCGACGAGGACCGCATCCTGCGGTCGTTCCTCACCGTCATCAAGGCCACGCTGCGGACCAACTTCTTCCAGAGCGCCAGCGAGGGAAGGGCCACCAGGGGCCGGAGCGCGGGCAAGGGGCACGACCGGAAGGTCGGGACGGGCCGGGAGAGCACGGTCGACAAGCACCACAGCTACGTGTCGATGAAGTTCGACCCGCAGGCCATCCCCGATCTGCCCGCGCCCCGCCCGGCGTACGAGATCTGGGTCTACTCGCCGCAGGTCGAGGGCGTGCACCTGCGCTTCGGCAAGGTCGCCCGCGGCGGTCTGCGCTGGTCCGACCGGCGCGAGGACTTCCGTACGGAGATCCTCGGCCTGGTCAAGGCGCAGATGGTCAAGAACACGGTGATCGTGCCCGTCGGCGCCAAGGGCGGCTTCGTCGCCAAGCACCTCCCCGACCCGGCCGTCGACCGTGACGCCTGGCTCGCCGAGGGCATCGCCTCCTACAAGACGTTCATCTCCGCCCTGCTCGACATCACCGACAACTTGGTGGCGGGCGAGGTCGTGCACCCGGCCGATGTGGTGCGGCACGACGAGGACGACACCTACCTGGTCGTCGCCGCCGACAAGGGCACCGCCAGCTTCTCCGACATCGCCAACGAGGTCGCGATCGCCTACGACTTCTGGCTCGGCGACGCCTTCGCCTCCGGCGGCTCCGCCGGTTACGACCACAAGGGCATGGGCATCACGGCGCGCGGCGCCTGGGAGTCCGTCAAGCGGCACTTCCGCGAGCTGGGCCACGACACCCAGACCGAGGACTTCACCGTCGCCGGGGTCGGCGACATGTCGGGCGACGTCTTCGGCAACGGCATGCTGCTCTCCGAGCACATCCGGCTGGTCGCCGCCTTCGACCACCGGCACATCTTCATCGACCCGAACCCGGACGCGGCCACCTCGTTCGCCGAGCGCCGCCGCCTCTTCGACCTGCCGCGCAGCTCCTGGGCCGACTACGACAAGTCGCTGCTGTCCCAGGGCGGCGGGATCCACCCCCGTAGCGCGAAGTCGATCCCGGTCAACGCGCACGTGCGCCAGGCACTGGGGATCGACGCGGGCGTGGCCAAGCTGACGCCGGCCGATCTGATGCGGGCGATCCTCAAGGCCCCGGTCGACCTGATGTGGAACGGCGGCATCGGTACGTACATCAAGTCGTCCGGCGAGTCGAACGCGGACGTGGGCGACAAGGCAAACGACGCCATCCGTATCAACGGCGAGGACCTGCGGGCCAAGGTCGTCGGCGAGGGCGGAAACCTGGGCGCGACGCAGCTCGGCCGTATCGAGTTCGCGCGGCGAGGGGCCGACGGCCAGGGCGGCAAGATCAACACCGACGCCATCGACAACAGCGCCGGCGTGGACACCTCCGACCACGAGGTGAACATCAAGATCCTGCTCAACAGCCTCGTGACGGAAGGCGACATGACCGTCAAGCAGCGCAACAAGCTGCTGGCGGCCATGACCGACGAGATCGGCACGCTGGTCCTGCGCAACAACTACGCGCAGAACACGGCACTCGCCAACGCGGTTCTCCAGGCCCCGTCCCTGCTCCACGCCCACCAGCGGTTCATGCGCCGCCTGGAGCGGGACGGCAACCTCGACAGGGCGCTCGAATTCCTGCCGACCGACCGCCAGATCCGGGAGCTGCTCAACTCGGGCAAGGGGCTGTCCCAGCCCGAACTCGCCGTCCTGCTCGCGTACACGAAGATCACCGTCGCCGACGAGCTGATCTCCACAGAGCTGCCCGACGACCCGTATCTGCGCAAGCTGCTGTACGCGTACTTCCCCGCGCAGCTCCGCGAGAAGTTCGCCGAGCAGATCGAGGGGCACGCGCTGCGCCGCGAGATCATCACGACGGTGCTGGTCAACGACACCGTGAACGCGGGAGGTTCGACCTTCCTGCACCGGCTGCGCGAGGAGACCGGGGCGTCGATCGAGGAGATCGTACGGGCGCAGACAGCCGCCCGGGAGATCTTCGGTCTCGGCGCGGTCTGGGACGCGGTCGAGGCGCTGGACAACACCGTCGGCGCCGACGTCCAGACCCGGATCCGGCTCCACTCGCGGCGCCTGGTCGAGCGCGGCACCCGCTGGCTGCTCGGCAACCGGCCGCAGCCGGTGGAGATCGCGGGGACGGTCGACTTCTTCGCCGAAGGCGTGGAACAGGTGTGGCAGCAGCTGCCGCAACTGCTGCGCGGCGCGGACCTGGAGTGGTACCAGAACATCGTGGAGGAGCTCTCCGCGGTGGGCGTGCCCGATGTGCTGGCGCTGCGGGTCGCCGGATTCTCCGCGGCGTTCCCGGCGCTCGACATCGTGCAGATCGCCGACCGTACGGGCAAGGAGCCGCTGGCCGTCGCCGAGGTGTACTACGACCTCGGGGACCGGCTGCGGATCACGCAGCTGATGGACCGGATCATCGAGTTGCCGAGGGCCGACCGCTGGCAGTCCATGGCCCGCGCGTCGATCCGCGAGGACCTGTACGCGGCGCACGCCGCCCTGACGTCGGACGTGCTGTCGGTCGGCAACGGCACGTCGACGCCGGAGGAGCGCTTCAAGGCGTGGGAGCAGAAGAACGCGGCGATTCTGGGGCGTTCACGCGCCACGCTGGAGGAGATCCAGAGCTCGGACTCCTTCGACCTGGCGAATCTGTCGGTGGCGATGCGGACGATGCGGACGTTGCTGCGGACGCACGCGTAGCGGGCCGGCCGGCTGGGGGCTTTGTCCTCAGGCGCCGGACGGGCTGGGGTTGTGTCCTCAAGCGCCGGACGGGCTCAGAGGCCGGGTCCTGGTGGTGAGGGCGGGTCGGTCGGCCGGGGTCCGTCCGGCGGCCGGTTCGTCCTCAAGCGTCGGACGGGCTGGAGTGGGCCGCCGGCCGGTCGGCCGGGGTCCGTCCGGCGGCCGGTTCGTCCTCAAGCGCCGGACGGGCTGGAGTGGGCCCGCCGGGCGGTTGGAACGGGGCGGGCCGGTGGTGGGGTGTCCTCAAGCGCCGGACGGGCTGGCAATGCCCGCCCGGCGGTGGCCCTCAGGCCTTGCGCTTCTTCGGGGTTGCCGTGAACTCCTCGTACGCCGCTACTACTTCCGCCGCCGGGCCGTCCATTCGGAGGGTTCCCGACTCCAGCCAGATCGCCCGGTCGCAGGTCTCGGTGATCGTCTTGTTGCTGTGGCTGACCAGGAAGACCGTGCCCGCCTCCTCGCGCAGCTCGGCGATGCGCTCCTTGCTGCGCTTCTGGAACTTGGCGTCCCCCGTGGACAGCGCCTCGTCGATGAGCAGCACGTCATGTGTCTTGGCCGCCGCGATCGAGAAGCGGAGCCGCGCGCCCATGCCGGAGGAGTACGTGCGCATCGGCAGGGTGATGAAGTCGCCCTTCTCGTTGATCCCGGAGAACTCGACGATGTCGGCGTAACGGCTCTTGACCTGTGCGCGCGTCATGCCCATCGCGAGCCCGCCGAGTATCACGTTGCGCTCGCCCGTCAGATCGCTCATCAGCGCCGCGTTGACGCCGAGGAGTGAGGGCTGGCCGCGGGTGTAGACCTTGCCCTCGCTCGGCGGCAGCAGCCCGGCGACCGCCTTGAGAAGGGTCGACTTCCCCGAGCCGTTGGAGCCGATGAGACCGATGGCCTCGCCCTTGTACGCGACGAAGCTCACGCCCCGTACGGCGTGCACTTCGCGCGCTCCCGGGCTCTGCCGGCGCGAGACGATCCGGCTGAGCGCCGAGGTGGCGCTGCCTTTGCCGCCCTTGGTGCCGTGCACCTTGTAGGTGATGTGGACGCCGTCGACGACGACGGTCGGAACACCCTCGGTCTCAGCCACGGCCGTACTTCTCCTCCGCCTGCCAGAAGAACAGGAATCCGCCGGCCCCGGCGAGCACCGCCCAGCCGGTGGCGACCAGCCAGACGTGGGGCGGGAGTTGACCGGCGGTGAAACTGTCGATGAGCGCGAAGCGCATCAGGTCGATGTAGACGGCCGCCGGATTGCATTCGAGCGCCAGCCGGACCAGGTGCGGGACGTCCTGGTTCTTGAAGACCGTGTCGAGGCTCCACATCACACCGGACGCGTACATCCAGGTGCGCAGCAGGAACGGCATCAGCTGCGCGATGTCGGGCGTCGACGCGGTCAGCCTCGCGACGATCATCGCGAGCCCGGTGTTGAACACCGTCTGGAGCGCGAGGGCGGGCACGGCCAGCAGCCAGGCGGGCCTCGGGTACTGCTCGAAGACGGTCAGGATCACGGCCAGCGCGCCCAGCGAGAACAGCAGCTGTTGCAGCTGCTGGAGGGCGAACGCGAGCGGCAGCGAGGCGCGCGGGAAGTGCAGGGCGCGTACGAGACCGAGATTGCCGGAGATGGCACGGGTCCCGGCGTTGATGGTCCCGGCGGTGAACGTCCAGATGAAGACGCCGGTGACCAGGAACGGTACGAAGTCCGGCACTCCGTGCTTGGTGTTGAGCAGGACGCCGAAGATGAAGTAGTAGACCGTCGCGTTGAGCAGCGGAGTCATGATCTGCCAGAGCTGGCCGAGCTTCGCCTTGCTGTACTGCGAGGTGAGCCGGGCGGTGGCGAAGGCCGTGACGAAGTGGCGGCGGGAGTGCAGCCCGCGCAGATACGCGGGGAGCGAGGGCCGGGCGCCGCTCTCGCTCAGACCGTGCCGGGCGGCGAAGGCACGCAGGTCCTGGGGGAGCGGGGCCGGCCTGGCCGATGGGGCTGTGTCGGGGGCCCGGACCGGGGCGGGGGGTGCGGTCGTCTGGCTCACAGAGGTCGCTTTCGACGAGGGACATCGAACGGAGGCGGCGGGGAGGTAGGGAGGTGGCGAACGACGGAACGGGACCGTTTCGTCGTAACGAAGAGGTTAGAGCGCAAAGACGTCGCAACGCAACCGTTTCGTCGTGACGTGCATGACGCTATGCTCGTCGCCATGCCCACGGACCCCCGCCTCTCACGCCGCGCCCCAGCGGGAGCCGCAGTGCTCCGTGAGGACGTGACCGACGCCATCCGCTCCGCCGTCTTCGAGGAACTGGCCGCCGTCGGCTTCGCGCGGATGTCCATCGAGGGCATCGCCCGCCGGGCCGGTGTCGGCAAGACAGCCGTCTACCGGCGCTGGAAGTCCAAACTGGCGCTGGTGCTCGACCTGGTCTCCGCCGTCGCGGCCCAGGGGCTGCCCGTACCCGCGACCGGTTCGCTGTACGGAGACGTACGCGCCCTGCTCGAAGTGGCGTCGCACGCCCTGCGTCACCCGCTGGCCTCCCGCGTCATCCCCGACCTGCTGGTGGAGGCCGCCCGGCACCCGGAGATCTCCGAGGCGATCAAGTCGGCGCTGCTCGACCGGGAGCACGGCATCGCCGCCGTGGTCGTACGCGAGGCGGTCGCCCGCGGCGAACTGCCCGAGGACGCCGATCCCGACCGTGCGCTCGACCTCATCGCGGGCCCGCTCTACTGGCGTCTCGTCGTCGTACGGGGCGACCTGCCCGCCGGCTATCTGGACGACCTCGCCGCCACGGCGGTCACCGCGCTGACCCGCGACCGCGGCGTCTGACCCGTCCGGCCGCCTCTCGGACCGAGCCGTACGCATGGGCATACACCCGTGTCCACGCGCACCGTTCCGGCTTCTCGCAGCCGCCGTACGGGTGACATGGCCCCGGTCTCCGTAGCCCTGGTGGATGAATCTTCGTTGCCCGTGTGGGGGAGACCAGGGCAGGTCCCTCCGCGAAGCCGAGCCGAAGGACGGGCGCCCCATGAGTGTCGCTTCCACACCAGATTCAGGGCGGCACCCAGGACGCGGCCGCGGCCGGGTCGTCATGCTCGTCGACAACGCCGTCAACGGCGACTCCCGCGTACAGAAGGCCGCCCGCTCCATGGCCGACGCCGGCTGGGACGTGGTGCTGCTCGGCCAGTCCCCGGACCGCGACCGGCACCGCTGGACCATCGGCGACGCCGAAGTCCGGCTGGTCCCCGTCGTGATGACCCTCGCCAAACGCCGCAGGGACTACCGCAGAGTCGTCCTGCCCCGCCTCTTCGCCTACCGGCGCGGCGGCATCGCGCACCACCGCAAGCAGTGGGTCAAAGCCTGGCGCGCCGATCTGCTGGCCCGCAGGTCCGCCGAGGGGCGGCGGTTCCTGATCCGGCGTACGGCGGCCCGTATCCTGGCCCGCTGGGTCGGCTTCCGGCACCGCCAACTCGCCCTGGTGGAGGGCAGACGCAACCCGGACTCGCTGCCCGAGCGGCTCCGTACGGCCATGTGGCGGGCCCTGCTCGGCGACCGCTGCTGGCGCAGGCTGGAGCCGTACCTGTGGGACTACGAGTTCGCCTTCGGCCCCGTCGTCGACGCCCTCGAACCCGATCTCGTCCACGCCAACGACTTCCGGATGATCGGCGTCGGCGCGCGCGCCGTGCACCGCGCGCGGGGCAGGGGCCGGAGCGTGAAGCTGGTCTGGGACGCGCACGAGTATCTGCCGGGCATCAAGCCCCGTGCCGGGTACCGGCGTTGGATGCCCGCCCATGTCGCGCACGAACGGGAGTACGGGCGGTGCGCGGACGCCGTCGTCACCGTCTCCCAGACCCTGGCCGAGCTGCTGCACAAGGAACACCGGCTGCCCCGGGTGCCCGCCGTCGTGCTCAACGCCCCCGGCGGCGGCCCGCCCGCCGACCGCGCCGACGAACCCGTCCCGGATCTGCGGCAGTTGTGCGGCATCGACGCCGCCACGCCGCTCCTCGTCTACAGCGGCGCCCTCGCCCCGCAGCGCGGGCTCGCCACGCTCATCGAGTCGCTGCCCCAACTGCCGGGCGCGCACGCGGCGCTGGTCGTTCCCGCGCCCGACGGATGGGTCGTACGCAGGGTGCTCGACCACGCCGCCGAACTCGGGGTCGCCGACCGCGTCCACCCGCTGCCGTACGTCCCGCACTGGCAGATCGTGCCCTTCCTCGCCACTGCCGACATCGGCGTCATCCCGATCCACCACTGGCCGAACCATGAACTCGCCCTGATCACCAAGTTCATGGAGTACGCGCACGCCAAGCTGCCCATCGTCGTCAGCGACGTGCGCACCATGGCGGAGAAGGTGCGCGAGACCGGGCAGGGCGAGGTGTTCCGCGCGGAGGACACGGCCGACTTCGTACGGGCGGCGCGCGCCGTCCTCGCCGATCCGGCCGCCTACCGCAAGGCGTACGACAGTCCCGGACTGCTGGAGCAGTGGACCTGGGACGCGCAGGCCGACGTCCTCGACTCGGTCTATCAGGGCCTGTTGACGGCCCCGGCGGAGGCGACCGCCGCCGCGACGGCCCCACGGGGCGAACCGGCCACCGAGGACGAGGAGCCGGAGCCTGGCGACCCGGCGGGTGCCACGGCGACCTGACCGGACAAGCGCGTGACCACGTGCGTGACCACGTGACCATACGGCCGTACGGGCGTTGATGTCCTCGAACGTCGGGAGACGTCACCGGCGTCGGGGAGCGCCGCGCCCAACGAGCCGGATTGGAAAGTGAGTCACCGTGCACAGGTCCGCGTACGAGCAGATGGAGCTCTGCGTCAAGGAGTACATGCCCGCGTCCGGCCGCCATCGGGTGGTCGACCTGGGCTCGCGCATCTCGCCCAAGCAGTCCCTCACCCATCGTGGTCTGCTCGACGGTCGCGATGTCGAGTACATCGGCGTCGATGTGCTCGACGGTCCGAACGTCGACATCGTGATGCCCAAGCCGTACCGCATTCCGGTACGGTCGCGCACCGCCGACTTCGTGCTGTCGGGGCAGGCGTTCGAGCACATCCCGTTCTTCTGGGCGTCGATGATGGAGATCGCCCGCGTCTTGCGGCCCGGTGGCCTGGCGTTCGTCACCGCCCCCTCACGCGGCCATGTGCACGACGCGCAGGACTGCTGGCGGTACTACCCCGACGGGTTCCGGGCCATGGCCGCCTTCACCGGGCTCGAACTGGCCGAGGCGTACACGGACTTCCCGCCGATGAAGGGGATCCGCTTCGACTACGCCGCCATCGACGGCAAGCGCGCCTACTGGGGCGACTCGGTCGGCGTGTTCCGCAGGCCGAGTCGGCCGCGGCGGCGGCTGTGGGAGTACGCCGTACGGGAGCTGACCGTGCGTTACGCGAACCGGGTGGGCGGCGTCGACGGCATCCCGCTGCCCGAGCCGGTCGAGGGGCGCGACCGGTGCGGCCGAGGGGCGCCCACCGCCGCGCCCGCCGCCGTACCCGCAGCACCCGCCGCCGTACCCGCCGCCGTGCCCGCCGCCCCCGTCGTGCCTGCTCCGGCCACGGAGGCACAGCCCGGAGCCGTACAGCCCGTAACAGCTGAGTTGCACACGAAAGAGGCATAAACCAACGGGAGTTGACGAAAGGTGACATCGGCGGAGTTCTCCGCGTACCGTCCGTCGGCATGGCATGGCGAAGCGCAGTGAACGGCGCACTCGAAAAGCTCACCGGATATCAGCTCAGGCGGATCCCCGTCCCCGCCCCGCGGTCGGCGACGCCGACAACGCCGGCGCCCCCCGTCGTACCGACGCCGGAACCGCCGGCCGCGGAGCCGACGCCCAAGCCCAAGCCGAAACCGAAGCCGGCGGCGCTCCCCGCCGACTACGACGACGGGGCGAAGGAGATCATCCGCGCGGTCAAGCCGTTCACGATGACCTCCCCGGAGCGGCTCAACGCCTTCATCCTGGCGACCCGCCATGTCGTACGGCACAACATCCCCGGTGACATCGTCGAGTGCGGGGTCTGGCGCGGCGGCTCGATGCAGGCGTGCGCCAAGACGCTCCTCGCGCTCGGCGAGACCGACCGCGACCTGCACCTCTTCGACACCTTCGAGGGCATGCCGCCGCCCACCGCCGAGGACCTGCGGCGCGACGGCAAGTCCGCCGAGGACCTGCTCGCGGCACAGGGCAAGGACCGGCCGATCTGGGCGATCGCCTCGCTGGAGGACGTGCAGGCGGGCTTCGAGCAGGTGCCGTACCCCGGCGAGCGGGTGCACTACGTGCAGGGCCTGGTCGAGGACACCGTGCCGCAGCAGGCACCCGAGCAGATCTCCATCCTGCGCCTCGACACCGACTGGTACGCCTCCACCAAGCACGAACTGGAGTTTCTCTACCCCCGGTTGGTGAGCGGCGGTGTGCTGCTCATCGACGACTACGGCTACTGGCAGGGCTCCCGCCAGGCCGTGGACGAGTTCCTGGAGAAGACGGGCGAACGGCTGCTCATGCTGCGCATGGACGAGGGCCGGATCGCGGTCAAGCCCTGAATCCAGCCCCGCCGTTCAGTAGTTCGGAAGTTCGGAAGTTCGGAAGTTCGGAAGGACCGTGCACCGCGCATGACCCCCCGCCTCACCGTCGTCGTGCCCATCTACAACGTGGAGGACTATCTCGACGACTGTCTCCGCTCACTGGCCGGACAGACCATGGCCGACTCCGAGATCGTCATGGTGGACGACGGTTCCACGGACGGGAGCGCACGGATCGCGAGACGGTTCGCCGATCGGGACGAGCGGTTCCGGCTGGTCGAGCAGGAGAACGCCGGGCTCGGCGCGGCACGCAACACCGGAGTCCGGTACGCCCGGGGGGAGTTCCTCACCTTCGTCGACAGTGACGACGTGGTGCCGGACGACGCGTACGAGCGGATGCTCGCCGCGCTCGACGCCTCGGGCTCCGACTTCGCCACCGGCAATGTGCTCAGGCTCGGTCCCGGCGGCGCGCTCGTGCAGGCGCCGATGTTCCGCAAGCCGATGGCGACGGAGCGCTCCGGGACCAGGATCACCCGTGACTGGGTGCTGCTCGGGGACCGTATCGCCTGCAACAAGGTCTTCCGGAAAGCCTTCTGGGACCGGCACTCCTTCGCCTTCCCGTCCGGGGTGCTGTACGAGGACATCGCCGTCGTGCTGCCCGCGTACTTCCTGGCGGGCGGCGTGGACGTGCTGTCCGGGCCCGTCTACCACTGGCGGACCAGGGACGGCTCGATCACCGCGAAGCGCGCCGTGCCGAAGGGGATCCGGGACCGGGTCACCGCCGTGTCGTCCGTCAGCGACTTCCTCGCCGAGCGACGGCTGGTTCAGGGGCAGGCGCCCGCGGGCGGCGACAGCGAGGTCAACTGGGGCGACGCACAACGCCGTTACCACCAGCACGTCCTCTCCGGCGATCTGTGGCTGTTCATCGAGGCGCTGCCCGACGGCGACGCCGACTTCCACGCCGCCTTCCTCGACCACGCCAACACCTTCGCCGCGACGGTCGACCAGGGCGTCTTCGACGCCCTGCCGCTGCATCTGCGCGTCAAGTGGCATCTCATCCGTGAGCGCCGGATGCCCGAACTCCTCGCGCTGCTGGCCCACGAGAAGGCCGACCCCGGCGCCTTCGGTGTCCGTGGACTGCGCAGGTCCCGCGCCGAGTACCCGGTGCTCACCGGCGGTCTGCCCCGGGCCGTCGCCACCCTCAAGCCCAAGGAACTGCCGGTGACCTCGCATCTCACCGAGGCCGTATGGCGTGACGGGCGACTGCACCTCAAGGGCTACGCGTACGTACGCAACGTGCCGGCCGACGCGCGCCGCAGGTCCGTCAAGACGGCGTGGCTGCGCGCCGGGAAGCGGCGTGTGCTGCCGCTGCGGACGCGCACCGTGCGGATGCCGGCGGCGACGTACGAGTCCAAGCAGGGCCTGCACATCTACGACTGGGCCGGGTTCGAGACCGTCGTCGACCCGCGTCGGCTGGTGAAGGCGCGGGGCTCCCGCTCCGTCCGTACCGTCTGGAAGCTGGAGATGGGGGTGTTCGGAGCGGGACGGCTGCGCCGGGCGCCGCTGCGGCTGACGGGCACGGCCGCGGCACCCGCCGTGCCCGCCGTGCACTACGTGGACGACACCACGCGCGTCGTCCCCACGCTCTCCGGCAACAAGCTCGAACTGCGCGTCGAGCCCGTACGCGCGCTGCTCACCGACCACTTGGGGACCGGCGGCGCCGTACGGATCGAGGGTCTGCTCCAGGCCACGGGCAGCTCCACGAGCAGCCCGCCGAGCGCGCTGGCCGTCCAGAACTGGTACACCAAGGACGTCCACGAGGTCCCCCTGAAGCTCGCGGACGGCGCCTTCAGCGCCGACATCCCCCTCACCGTCTTCGGCGACCCCACGGCGCGCCGGCGATCCACCGTGCCCTGGGGTGTCCATCTCGTACGGGCCAACGGCAGCCGCTTCGCCGTGGCGGCCCGTGGCGCGGTCCGGCCCGGACACTACGGCCTGGGCGACGGGCGGGAGTTGTACGTCACCGCCAACGCGGCGGGCGACCTGGTCCTCAGCGACCAGACCGAGCAGCCGGTGGTCGACGCGCTCGACTGGACGCCGGACGGCGAGTTGATCCTGGAGGGCAGCCAACCCGCCCTCCGGTCGGCCGAGTTGGTGTTGCGGCACAGCGGCCACCACGAGGAGAACGTCTTTCCGGTCGACACGCTCGCCGACGGCCGGTTCCGTACGGCCCTGCTGCCCGGCGCCGTCGAAGGACTGAACGGCACCCGCCAACTGGCCGAGGGCCGCTGGCTGTTGTACGTCCGCGAGCCCGGCGAGAGCGACCCGGAGCGCTACACCGCCGTACGCGTCCAGCCCTCGCGGCACCAGACGCTGCCGCTCGTACGGGCCCTGGACGAAAGGGAGTTCACCCTCGACCGGCACCGTCAGGACATGCTCCAGTTGCACTCCGGGTCCGTGCTCCCGGAGCAGGACCGCGGCGCGTACCGGCAACAGCGTCTGCGCCGCGTCTACGCGAGCGCCCGCACCGCCGGACCGCTGCGCGACGCCGTGCTCTACAACAGCTTCGACGGCAGGCAGTACTCCGACTCGCCACGCGCCGTCCACGAGGAACTCGTGCGCCGCCGGGCCCCGGTGGAGCATCTGTGGGTGGTACGCGACCGGCAGGTGACCCTGCCGCGCGGCGTCCGCGCCGTCGAACTGCACAGCGCCGACTGGTACGAGGCGCTGGCCCGCAGCCGATGCGTCGTCAGCAACACCCATCTGCCTCAGTGGTTCGAGCGGGCGGACGGGCAGTATGTCGTCCAGACCTGGCACGGCACCCCGCTCAAGCGCATCGGCCGCGACCTCACGGGCAGCGCCCACGCGGACGAGGCGTACATCGCGACCCTGCCCGGCCGGGCCGCGCAGTGGAGCGTGCTCGTCTCGCCCAACAGCTTCTCCACGCCGATCATGCGCCGCGCCTTCGGCTACGAGGGCACGGTCCTGGAGTCCGGCTATCCGCGCAACGACCTGCTGCACGCGTCCGACCGGGACAAGGTCGCCGACGCGCTGCGCGAACACCTGGAGATCCCCGAGGGCAAGCGCGTGATCCTGTATGCGCCGACCTGGCGCGAGGACCAGCCCAAGAAGGGCGGCCGCTACGGGCTCGACCTCCAACTCGACCTGGAACAGGCGGCGGAGGAGCTGGCGGACGACCATGTCCTGCTCGTCCGCCGGCACTACCTCGTCGGCGGTACGGTCCCGGGCGCCGGGCGCGGCGCGACCGGCTTCGTACGGGACGTGTCCCGCTACCCGGACGTCGCCGAGCTGATGCTGATCAGCGACGCCCTGGTCACGGACTACTCGTCGCTGATGTTCGACTTCGCGCAGACGGGCCGCCCGATGTACTTCCACGCGTACGACCTGGAGCACTACCGGGACACGCTGCGCGGCTTCTACTTCGACTTCGAGTCGGCGGCGCCCGGACCGCTCGTCACCGACACCGCCGCGCTGGTGGCGGCGCTGCGGGCGCCGAGATCCCGGGTGCCCACCCCCGCGTACGACCGGTTCCGGGAGAGCTTCTGCGACCTGGACGACGGCACCGCCGCCGGCCGGGTCGCGGACCTGATGCCCGTGGGGGGCGGCGCATGAGCGCGGTGGAGATCAGCTGCGTCGTCACCGCGGGACCGGATCCCCAGGCGCTGCGCAGGTCCGTCGAGTCCGTCGTCGCGCAGACCATGCGCGCCACCGAGGCGGTGGTGGTGCTCGGCCTGACCGTCACGAGGCCGGTCGGCAACGCGGAGTCCGTCACGGGACCCGCCGGGGCAGGACCGGCGGCCGAGGGCCGGCGGGTTGGTGAGGGCTCCGACGCCGACGCCGACGCCGACGCCGAGTCCGAGTCCGTCGCCGACGACGTACGCGCCGTGGCCGACGAACTCGCCGCGCTCGATCCGGCGCGCGTCAGGATCGTCACGTCCGGCGCCGAGACCCCCACCACGGCCCTGCTGCGCAACCACGGCCTGGACCAGGCACGCGGCCGGTACGTCATCGTCCTCGGCGAGGGCGAACGCCTCCAGCGGGACGCCTGCCGCAATCTGTGGGAGGCCGCCGAACGCTCCGGCGCCGAACTCGCCGCCGGACGCTGGACCCGCCGCGTAGGCCGCCGCGCCAAGGAGCAGCCCCCGGCCCGGCTCGTCGAGAGCGAACTGTACGCGCGCTGCCGCACCCTCGACGCGCCGGCCGAGGCCCCCGAACTCGTTGTCGCCGACGCCCTGGTGACCGGATTCTGTGTACGCACCGCCCTCCTTGAGCGGGTGGGACTGCGCTATGCCGAGGACCTGGACCGCAGCGAGATCCTGTTCGGCGCCGAACTGGCCGCCGCCGCGCGGCGGATCGCGCTCGTCCCCAACCTGATCGTCAGCGGCCGGCCCCCCGACGACCCGGCCGCCACGTTGGAGGGACAGCTCGCCGCACACGTACGGGTCGCCGAACTGCCCCTGTTCCAGGGCGATTCGGTGCTGCGCGCGGCCCGCGACCGCGCGTTCCTCGCCGACCAACTTGTTCCGCTCGCACGGCAGTTCCCGAAGCTGGACCCTGACGAGCGCGCCCGCGCCGCCGCCCTGGTCGCCGCGCTGCCCGCAGCTCGGACCGACCCGGACCTACGGCTCGACCTGCCGCCCCTGGAACGGGTCTGCCTCCAACTCCTCGTGGACGACGACGCGGAGGGCGTACTGGCCGCCGGTTACGCGCTCGGCAGGCCGGGCACCGTCGCCTCGGCGCTGACCGAGCGGGACGGCAGGGTGTACTGGCGGGCGACGCTGCCCGACGACCCGAGGGAACGGGCGGCGCTCGACGTCACGGAGCTGGGCCACCAGTACCGGTCGCCGGCGGACACCCCGTTGCTGAACCACCTCACCCACTGCGGACAGGAGGGCGACCGGCTCGTCCTCGAAGGACAGCTCCCCGCGCCGCTCCAACTGCTCGACGGCGAAGCCCCGTTGACGGCCACCCTGGAGTTTCTGGCACGCGGCAGCGACGGGCGGCTCGTCTTCCGTACCCCCGTGGACGAGGTGTGGCGCGAGGCCGACACCGTCCGCTGGCGCGCCTCCGTCGAGATCGGCGCGCTGCTGCGCGTCGGCGGCGCCCGGGACCGCGTCTGCGACCCCCGCCTCGCCCTGCACACACCCACCGGCACCACCACCGGGCCGCTGTTCCTGGAGCGGCACCGGGTCGACGCGGCGGGCAGTTACCCGGCACGGCCGCGCCGGGGCCGGCTGTTCGGCGACAGCTGGAAGCCGTACGTCACGGTGAAGCACCACCTCGCGCTCCAGTTGGAGGCGCGGCGCCGCCCCGGCCGTCTCGCGGCGGCGGCCGTCAACTACCTCACCCACTTCCGACCGGCCCGCAAGGCGAAGAGGCTGGCCAAGGGCCTGCGCCGGCGCTTCGACCGGCTCTCCGCCCGCTCCGTCAAGACGCGCGTGTACAACCGGCTGCTCATCCGGCTGCCCGTCCGCAAGGGCTCGGTGGTCTTCGAGAGCCACATGGGCAAGTGTTACGGCGACAGCCCCCGCGCCATCCACGAGGAACTGCGCGCGCAGGGCCGCCGCCGGGTGCGCAGCACCTGGTCGTACGCGACATCCGCCGACGGCTTCCCGGCGGACGCGCGGCTGGTCCGGCGGCTGTCCTGGCGCTATCTGTGGGCGCTGGCCCGCGCCCAGTACTGGGTCGACAACCAGGGCTTCCCGCTCGACCTGAAGAAGCCCCCCCGCACCACCTATCTGCAGACCTGGCACGGCTCCGCGTACAAGCGCATGGGCTTCGCCGAGAGCCGGATCAAGGCGCAGAACGCCCCCGAGCGCGACAAGTTGAGCGCCGCGCTCGCCCGCTTCGACCACTTCCTCGTACGGTCCGAACACGACGTGGCGACCCTGGCACGGGACTACCGGCAGCCCGCCGAATCCCTGGTGGCGTGCGGCTATCCGCGCAACGACCGCCTCGTGCGCGCCCGTGCCACCGACGAGAGCCAGGGGCGCTTCCCGCGCCCGGCGCTCGCGGCGGACCTCGGGATTCCCGACCACCGCAAGGTGGTGCTGTACGCGCCGACCTTCCGGGGGATGCCGAAGAAGGGCCGTACGACGCGACTGCCGCTCGACGTGAGGCAGTTCGCGGCGCGGTTCGGCGACGAGTACGTCCTGCTCGTACGGGCCCACTATCTGGAGTCCGCCGCCGTGCCCGTCTGCCCGCCCGGCACGGTGATCGATGTGTCCGGCCACCACGACGTCAGCGAACTGCTCTGCCTCGCCGACGCGTTGATCACGGACTACTCCTCCATCATGTTCGACTACGCCCTGCTGGACCGGCCGATGGTCTTCTTCACGCCGGACCTGGACGCGTACGTGGCGGAGCGCGGCAGCTACTTCGACCTGCGGGCCGAGGCGCCCGGTCCCGTGGTCGCGACCGAGGTCGAACTGCTGCGGGCCATGGACGAGTTGAAGCAGTCCGACGCCGCGCACCGGGCGGACCGCGCCCGCTTCGCCGAGAAGTTCGGCGGCTACGAGAGCGGCCAGGCCGCGCGTACCGCCGTGGACGTGCTCTTCGCAGGAAGGCCCCACCGATGACCACGATCGCACCCCCCGCCGTCGAACCCCGCGAGCTGATCCTCCTCGCCAACGCCACCGACGTCCTCGGTGGCGTCACCGCCTGGACGCACCAGATGGCCCGTCTCTTCGGCGACCACGGCCACCGGGTCCAGGTCGTCGGCATCCACGAGGCCGAGCTGAAGCTCACCCTCCCCGAACCGCCCGCCTATCCGGTGACAGCGCTCTACCCCTCCCACCCGGCGACCCCCTGGCGCGCGCGCCCGCCGTTCGGCTACTTCGACCTCGCCGCGCGGCGCCGCGAGGCGGCCAGGGTGAAGGACAAGCGGCGGGCCGTCGCGCGTCTCTCGGAGATCTTCCGGGCGGCCGGGCCCGGCGCGCTGGTGATCGTCACCCAGGTGTGGCCCATGGAGTGGGTCCTGGAGGCGGACACCACGGGGGTGCGGCTGATCGGGATGAGCCACGAGTCGTACGAGTACAGCAAGCGGTGCCACCGTTTCCGCTGGATCAAGAACAGCTATCCGCTCGTCGACCGGTGGCTCACCCTCACCCAGGAGGACGCGGACGCCTGGATCGCCGAGGGCTTCGACAACGTCGGCGCCATGCCCAACGCGCTCGGCGCCCTGCCCGAACTCCCCTCCCCCCGCACGGAGAAGACCGTGGCCAGCATCGGCCGCCTGGACGACCAGAAGGGCATCGATCTGCTCCTGGAGACCTGGTCCCTGATGACCGGTGAACGGCCCGACTGGCGGCTGCGGATCTACGGCGCCGGCCAGGACGGCGCCGCGCTGAAGAAGCGCTGCACCGCGCTGGGACTGGACGGCTCGGTCGAGTGGATGGGCCCCACCGACGACGTGGTGGGCGCGCTGGCCGACAGCTCGGTCTTCGTCCAGTCCTCGCGGGGCGAAGGGTTCCCGCTGGCCCTCATGGAGGCCATGGCGAGCGGCGTACCGTGCGCGGCGTTCGACTGCGCGCCGGGCGTCCGGGAGATCGTCACGGACGGTGAGGACGGCCTCCTCGCCCCTCCGGGCGACACGGACGCGCTGGCCGACCGGCTGCTGCGGCTGACGGGCAACCCCCGGCTGCGGGACACCCTGGGGGACCGGGCGCGGATGAACGTCCAGCGGTACTCGGAGGCCGAGATCCTGCGGCGCTGGCACGAGTTGTTCGCGCTGCTGGACCGCTGAGGGCCTCAGCGGCCGGCCAGGGCGCCGTCGAGCAGAGGGATCAGACGGTCCCAGTGGCGCCGCAGCCCGGAGGCGCTGAACGCGTCGGTGTCGGCCATGGTGAAGCCGTGGACGGTGCCGGGGTAGATCTCGGTGGTGTGGTCGACACCCGCCGCCGCTTCGAGGGCCCGGTCGAGCGTGCTGATGTCCTCGGGCGACATGTCGTTCTCCGAGAGGCCGACATGTACGCGGGCCGTGAGCGCGTCGAAGTGGCGGTGCGGGCTGTCGGGCGCGTCGGTGACCAGGAAGCCGGGGTGGAAGACGGCGACGGCGGCCACCTGACCGGGGTGGGCCGTGGCGGTACGCATCGCCCAGAGGCCGCCCATGCAGTAACCGGTCACGGCGACCGGTCCCGCGGCGACCTCGGGCCGGGCGGTGAGGAACGCGAGGTAGGCGTCGGCGTCGCGCAGGACCCGTTCGGTGGTGTGCGCGAGCATGAAGGGCATCAACCGCTCGATGATCGCGGGCCGGACGTCCTCTCCGATGTGCGCGGGGAGTTCGACCACCGGTCCCGGGCCGTGCCGGTAGTAGACGTTGGGGACGAGCACGTAGTACCCGTGCCCGGCCAGTTCGCGGGCCATCTCCTCCAGTATGGGCCGCATGCCGAAGGCGTCCATGTACAGGAGCACCCCCGGGTGCCGCTCGCCGTCGTCGGGGAAGGCGGCGAAAGCGTCGGCCTGGCCGTCCGGGGTGGGAATCCGCACTGTCGTGGTGGGAATGGTGGATCTTCCTTTCGTGGAGTTCACGCCGGTGGCGTTAGTGACGCTAACGTCCACGGCGCGAGTGAACGTACATTGTTAGTCGGACTAACGCAACAGGTGGAGGGGAAGCCATGAACAGTGACGACAGGCTGCGTCGGCGGGCGAGCCGGCTGCTGTCGCAGGTGACCACGCGGTCGGACCGGCTGATCAACGAGGGTCTCGCCCAGGCCGACGCGCGCAAGTGGCACTACGCCGTGCTCGCCTCACTGGAGGACTTCGGACCGGCCAGCCAGGCCGCTCTCAGCGAGCGCACCGGCATCTACCGCAGCGACATGGTCGGCGTGCTCAACGAACTGGCCACACGCCAACTCGTCGAGCGCACACCGGACCCCGACGACCAGCGCCGCAACATCATCACGCTCTCCACCGCGGGCCGCCGCCAACTTCGCCGCCTCGACAAGGTCCTGGACACCCTCCACGACGAACTGCTCGCCCCCCTGACCCCGACCGAACGGGCCCAGCTCGTAGGCTTGTTGACCCGCCTGCTGGACCACCTCGACGCGCCGGAGAACTGACGGGCGGGCCGGCTCAGCGGCCCGCGTCCGACATGTTCCGCCCGTGGCGCTGTTGTGGCAGCGTCAGTGGGGACGGGGCCGGGGTGCGGTCCTCCAGGGGGACCGGGGTCGGGAGGCCCGTCGTTTCGCCCAGGAAGACGCGGCGGACCACCCGCTCGGCCGCCAGGCCGTCGTCGTACGGGCAGAAGCGTGCCCGGAAGGCCGCGCGGAGTTGGGCCGAGCGGGAGCCGCGCCAGTGGTCCGTGGTGAAGATGTCGATCAGGTCGTCCTCGTCGCGCGCCACCGCGCCCGGTGGGAAGGCGCGGACGTCGAAGTAGGTGCCGCGGGCCGCCTCGTACGCGTCCCAGTCGTCGATGTGGATGACGACGGGCCGGTCCAGATTCACGTAGTCGAACATCAGCGACGAGTAGTCCGTGATGAGCGCGTCGGCGGCCAGGCACAGCGACTCGACCCGGTGGTGGCCCGAGACGTCGATGATGCGCGGGTGCGGGGTGTGCGGCAGGGGGGCCTCGTACGTGTGGTGGGCGCGGGTCAGCACCACGAAGCGCGGGCCCAGCGCCTGGGCGAGCCGTTCCAGGTCCAGCGGGACGTACGGGGTGCGCCGGTAGTCGCGCTGGGTGGGCGCGTACAGGACCGCCGTGAAGCCCTCCGGGATGCCCAGGGACTCCCGCAGCCGGGCGACGTCCGCCGAAGTGGCGCGCTGGAACACGTCGTTGCGCGGATAGCCGTATTCGAGCGCCGTGTGGCCGGCCGGATACGCCTTCTCCCAGACGAGGGTGGAGTGCCGGTTCGCGGAGAGGGAGAAGTCCCACTGGTCGACGCCCGCGAGGAGCCGGTCGAACTCGGTGCGGCGGGCGGCGGCCGGATGGTCCTGGAGGTCGAGGCCCATGGACTTGAGCGGGGTGCCGTGGTGCGTCTGGAGGAGGATCTGCTGGGGGCGCTTGACCAGGCGCCGGTCGAAGTTGACGTTGTTCACGAGGTACTTGTCGCGGGCGAGCGCCGTCCAGTAGCCGAAGCTGCCGGGGCGCAGCTTGCGGGTGGCGGTGGGCACGGTGTGGTGGTACTCGGCGCGGCCGATCCACGACGTGCCGATGTGCGGGGCGAGTTCGCGCACCTTCTCCTCGATGGCCGCCGGGTTGCAGGCGTAACCCCGGCCGTCGTACGCCGCGAAGACCGCCCTGTTCTCCCGTACCGGCAGGCACCGTTGGATCCTGTAGTGCAGCTGCAGCGCCCCGGCGCGCACGGCCCGGCCCAGGGCGGTGGCGGCCCGGCGGGCGCCGATCTGCGCGCGCTGCGCCGTCCACAGGGCGCGGTACGTGCGGTGGGCGCCGAACCGCAGCAGGGTGTGGCGCAGCCGGGCCCGCAGCAGCGGCGCGGAGCCCGGGGTGCGGTGGCGGCGGTGGTGGGCGCGGGCCCGGCGGAAGAACTCGGGGCGGCTGCGGCGCGGCAACCGCCCCCGTACGGCGACGAGTTTGGAGAAGTGGTCGAGCATCCGCCGGAACAGCACGGGCCGCCAGTCGTCCAGCGCGGGCCGTGAGTCGATGAACGCGAAGACCCGGTCGTACTGGTCGAAGATGTCGAAGTGCTTGCGGCTGGTGGTGGAGAGGATGTTGCCCTGGCGCCGCTGCCGGTAGTGCACGCAGACGCGGTCGAGCGTCGTGATCGAGTCCGCGGCCATCAGGACGGGGAAGGTCCAGGGCGTGTCCTCGTAGTAGCCGGGCGGGAAGGTGAAGTTCTGGCGGGCGATGTACTCGCGGCTGTACGCCTTGTTCCAGACGACCATCAGCACCCTCAACAGGTCGGGCCTGTCGGTGAGTCGGAAGGACGCGGGGCCGCTCTCGTCGAGCAGGTCGGCGAGGATGTTCCGCACGACCTCGCCGGACCAGTACGTACGGGCGTAGTCGTAGACCAGGACGTCGGGGCCGTCCGTCTCCTTGAGCCGGTCGGCGATGGTCTGGAGCGCGCCGGGGGTGAGGGTGTCGTCGCCGTCGAGGAAGATCAGGTAGTCACCGGTGGCTCGGGCCATTCCGGCGTTACGGGCGGGGCCGAGGCCCTCGTTCTCCGCCAGGTGCACGGCGACCACGCGCCGGTCGGTCGCGGCGACCTCGTCGATGATCGTCCCGCAGGCGTCGGGTGATCCGTCGTCCACGGCGACGAGTTCGAAATCCTCGTAGGTCTGGTCGAGCACCGACCGCAGACACTCCTGCAAGTACGCCTGGACCTTGTACGCGGGGACGATGATGCTGAACCGGGCCATGGCTCGGGAACGGCCGATGGAGTGACCGGGTTACGCCAGACGTGGCATACGGGGGACAAATGCGCCGGGCGGGCCGGTAGTTGAACCGGCCCGCCCCTTTTGGCGTACTTTCCCGTCGAACGGGTGCCCGAAACGGCCCTACTTGACCGCCCCCGCCATGACCCCCGTGACGAACTGCCGCTGGAACAGGAAGAAGACGGCCAGCGGGATGATCATCGACAGGAAGGCGCCGGGCGCCAGCACATCGATGTTGTTGCCGAACTGCCGTACCTGCTGCTGGAGCGCGACCGTGATCGGCGGATTCTCGGAGTCCGCGAAGATCAGGGCCACCAGCATGTCGTTCCAGACCCAGAGGAACTGGAAGATGCCGAGCGAGGCGATCGCGGGACCGCCGAGCGGCATCACGACCCGGGTGAACAGCCGGATCTCGCCCGCGCCGTCGAGCCGGGCCGCCTCCAGGAGTTCCCGTGGGATCTCCGCGAAGAAGTTCCTGAGAAGGAAGATCGCGAAGGGGAGTCCGAAGGCGACGTGGAACATGACCACGCCGAAGGTCGTCTCGAAGATCCCGATCTCACCGAAGAGTTCGGAGACCGGGATGAGCGCGACCTGGACCGGGACCACCAGCAGACCGACGACGAGCATGAACCACCAGTCGCGACCGGGGAAGTCCATCCACGCGAAGGCGTAACCGGCGAGCGAGCCGATCACCACGACCAGCACGGTCGACGGGACCGTGATCATCACCGTGGACCAGAGGGAGTTGGTGATGATGTCGTTGGAGAGCAGCTCCGAGTAGTTCTCGGTGGTGAGCTGCGCCGGCTTGGTGAAGACCTCCCACCAGCCGCTCGCCGCGATGTCCGCGCCGCCGCGCAGCGAGGAGATCAGCAGACCGATCGTCGGCATCATCCAGAACAGGGCGACCAGGATGAGGAAGACCTGGACGACTCCGCTGCCGGCCTTCGCCGCTATCCGGGCCGGCAGGGACTGCTTCGCCTTGACCGTCGTGTCGGCCGGCGGCGGCTGCTTCGCCTTGACCGCTGTGTCGGTGGTAGTCATCGGCGGTTCTCCTTCTGCATCCGGCGAATGTTGAAGAGCATCACCGGGATCACGAGCAGCAGGAGGAATACGGCGATCGCGCTGCCCACGCCGACGTTGGCGTCCGTGCCGAACGACGAGCGGTAGAGCTGGAGCGCCAGCACGTTCGCGTCGTCCTGGGACGAGCCTGGCGCGATGATCAGTACCAGGTCGAAGATCTTCAGCACATTGATCATCAGGGTGACCATGACGACGGCCAGGACCGGTGCGAGCAGCGGGACGGTGATCCGGCGGAACACGTCCCACTCGTTCGCGCCGTCGACCCGCGCGGCCTCCAGGAGTTCACGCGGCATGCTGGCCAGACCGGCGCCGATCAGCACCATCGCGAAGCCCGCCCACATCCACAGATAGCTGCCGATGATCGCGGGGGTGACGAGGGACGGGCCGAGCCAGTCCACGCCGTTGTACGGCTCCTTGAAGTTGCTCTCGGGCAGCTGGAGTACGGCTCCGTCGGCCGAGGCCGGCAGGGTGAACGTACCGTCGGAGGCGGCGCTGGCCGAGGCGACGACCTTGCCGTCCTTGACCGCCTCGATCTTGAGGCCGCCGAGACCCAGCTCCTTGGCGTCGACGACGTTGGGCTTGCCGCCGCCGCCCTTGGTGAAGTCCAGCCACGCGGTGCCGGTGATCTCGCCGCCGCCGCTCGGGGCCGCCTTCGCCGGTTCGGCGTCGGACGGCATCTTCCCCGGCGGTACGCCGACCAGCGGCAGCAGCACCGGAGTGCCCGCCGAGACCGGCGCCTTGGTGACGAACGAGCCCTTGGCGTCGCCCGCCTTCAGCGGATGCACCGGCAGCGGGCGTGCCTTCGGGTATCCGGCCGATTCGGAGAACGTGTCGTGCACGCCCACGGCGACGGCGTTGGCGATGCCGCGCTCCGGGGCCTGCTCGTACACGAGCCGGAAGATGATGCCCGACGCGAGCATCGAGATCGCCATCGGCATGAAGACGATCAGCTTGAACGCCGTTCCCCAGCGCACCCGTTCGGTGAGTACGGCGAAGATCAGACCGAGCGCGGTGGCGACCGTGGGGGCCACCACCACCCAGATCAAGTTGTTCTTGATCGCGGTCCGGATGGTGTCCTCGGTGAATATCTCCACGTAGTTGTCGAAGCCCGCGAAGTTGTCGCCGGACTGGTCGAGGAACGACCTGTAGACGGAGAACCCGATCGGGTAGACCACGAGCGCGCCCAGCAGGACCAGCGCGGGCAGCAGGAACGCCACCGCGAGGCCCTTGCGTGTGCCTGTCACGCTCTTGCGCTTCGTCCCCTTGGCGGGGGGCGGGGGCGCCGACACCTTGGTGCCGGTGCCCCCTGTTGTCGCCGACGTCACCGCGTCAGCTCTTGTAAGCCTTGGCGGCGTCCGACTCCAGCTGCTGCTGGGCGCCCTTGACGTCCTTCGGGTTCTTCAGGAAGTCCTGGAGGGCCTTCCACTCGCCCTTGCCGGGCGTACCGCCGAACGACTGCGGCATCTGGTCCGACATGTCGAAGCGGAAGTCGTCACCGGCGTCGATGAGCGCCTTGGCGATGTCACGCTGCACGTCGCTCGGGTACGCCTTGCCGTCCAGGGCCTTGTTCGGCGAGATGAACCCGCCGGCCTCCGCCCAGATCTGCGCGGCGTCCGTGGAGGCCAGGAAGGTCAGCAGCGCCTGGGCGCCCTTGCTGTCCGTGAGTGCCACGGCCGCGTCGCCGCCGGTGACCACGGGGGAGTCGGCGCCAACGGCCGGGAACGGGAAGATCTTCGCGTCCGTGCCGACCTTGGCACCGGCCTCGGTGACGTTCACACCGGCGAAGTCCGCGGCGAACACCATGGCGGCCTTCGGGACGTCACCACCGGTGAAGGTCTGGGTGACGGAGGCGGGGAACTCGGTCTGGAGCGCGCCGTCCGCGCCGCCGGCGACCAGGGTGGGCTTGCCCCACAGCTCGGCGAGCGTCGTCAGGGCGGTGGCCACCGACGGGTCGGTCCACTTGATCTCGTGCTTGGCCAGCTGGTCGTACTTCTCCGGACCGGCCTGCGACAGATAGACGTTCTCGAACCAGTCGGTGAGCGTCCAGCCGTCGGCGCCGCCGACGGAGACCGGGACGACGCCCGACGCCGAGATCGTCTCGGCGGTCGTCAGCAGGTCCTTCCAGGTCTTGGGCTCGGCCGCGCCGGCGTTCTCGAAGGCCGTGTTGTTGTACCAGACCAGCGACTTGTTGGCGGCCTTGAAGTACACGCCGTACTGCTCGCCGTCGACCGCGCCGAGGTCCTGCCAGCCCTTGCCGTAGTTCTTCGACAGCTGGGCCTTCGCCTCGGCGCCGACGGGCTTGGCCCACTTCTTCTCCACGGCCTGCGTGATCGCGCCGACCTGCGGGAGCATCGCCACGTCGGGCGGGCTGCCGCCGGCGATCTTCGTGCCGAGGAAGTTGACGATCGGGTCCTGCGCGGGGACGAACGTGACCGTCGCACCGGTCCGCTTCTCGAACTCGTCCAGGACCTTGGTGAAGTTGGCCTGCTCGGGGCCGGTCCACACCGCGGCGACCTGGATCTTCTCGCCGTCCAGTTTGGGCAGTTCGACCGTGGTCGCGGGCTTCTTGCTCTCGCTCCCACCGTCCGACTTGTCCTCGGAGTCGCCACCACAGCCGGTGAGCACCACGGCGCCGACGACGACGGCCGCCACCGCCGCTCTGTGTGACCCTCGTGCCGCTGAGCGTGCTCCGGCTCCAAATGCCCTGCGGCCATTAAGAGTTGTACGCATGACTGCCCCGTCTCTCCATCGAGCGTGCGGATCTTGACGCATGTTTACGCATGCGGACCGGCGCCCCGAGCGAGCTGACGACGCCGTCCTTGTCCCGTGCGGTAAGTCCTACGCGCAGTGACCGTAGGTCGCAATACTGTCTTGGGCTTCAATTCGAAGATCGTGATGGGCTCGTGACGTCGTTTACGGACGTAGGGGTAATTTCAGAGATGTGAAGGCATGGCGACCTGCCGAGGTCTGGACCAGAACACGCTCCGACCTCAGGATGTCCGCTTTCGGCCACGAGACGGCCACCGGGTGACCACGCGGCGATCGGTCGGCGATCGACCGGCGAGCGACCGGCGGCCGGCCGGGCGACGGTTACCGTCAGACACGACCCAGGGGTCCCACGGGCATCGCCGACACCGAACGGGCCGCCCTTTCCAGGGCACTTGCGAGCAGGGCCAGATCCGTCGGCCCGTTGCCCAGCTCGCGCACCGGCCGACGGGCCGGCGGATCGCCCATCCGCTCCCACTCCAGCGGGACGACCGTGGGCCGCAGCGTCGCCGTACGCGGGATACGGCCGGTGACCCGGCCGCCCTGGAACGGCGTCACACGGCCGTCCGGATGCCCGAGCCTGCCGCGGCCCGGCAGCGGATCGTCCGGGGCGGGCGCGACCGGCGGCAGGTCCAGCACCACCCGGAGACGGGTCCGGCCCGCCAGCTCCGTCTCCGACGTCCGCTCGGGGCGGGCGGACGTGGCGACCAGATGGACACCGAGCCGCTCGCCGTCGCGCGCGATCGCCTCCAGGGCCCGTACGACCGAACCGGCCGCCGGGCGGCCCGGACTGCCCAGCGCGGGCGCGACCAGGGCGTCGTAGTCGTCGACGAGGACGATGAGCCGCGGGAGGACCGGGCCCGGTCCGGGCTCGCCGCGTGTACGGGAGGAGGTCTGGCGCAGCCTGAGAGTGCTGCCGCCCGACGTGCCGCCCGCGGCGGTGCTGTTCGCGCCTGAGCCGCCCGCGCCGCCCCCGCCACCGGTGGGTTGCTGCTGCTGCTGCGCCGCGTCGGCGCCCTGCGCGGTCCCCGGTCCCGCCACCTGCTGCTCGGCGCGCTCACGACGCGCACCACGCTGCTCGGCGGGGCTCGGCGCGCGCTGGCCCACCATCCGCTCCGCGACCTCACGTCTGTTGTGCCACTCGGCGAAGTCCAGCCGCCCCAGCACCTCCGCGCGCCGCTTCAGCTCCGCCCCCAGCGCCTGCGCGAACTCCCGCATCCGGATCGGGTCCGACGCCACCAAGTGCTCGGTCACATGCGGCAGTTCCGTACAGGCCAGCAGCCCCTCGCCGCGCTCACCGCCCGCGCCGTCCACCAGGAGCAGCCCCAGCCTGTCCGGGCGGCCGCCCGCGGCCAGGGACGCCGCGACCGCGCGCAGCAGCTCCGAACGGCCGCTGCCCGGCGGCCCCTCGATCAGCAGATGCGGGCCCTCCTCCACCAGATCCACCGTCACCGGGCCGTGCGGCCCCGTGCCGAGCACCGTGGTGCTCCCCGCCGCCGACGCCCAGCGGGCCATCAGCGACGCGGGAGTCGCCCGCGCCAGTCCCAACTCGTCCAGCAGCCTGGCCGAACGCGGCAGCGCCGCGGCCTGCCGGCTCCGGCCCGAGGAGGCCGCGCTGCCGGCTTCCGTACGGAGGGGGGCCAGCGCCCGGCCGAAACGGTCGGCCCACGCCGGGGACACCGCGTCCACCGTCGCGACCGTGCCGTGCCCGGCGGGCTCTCCCACCGCCGTACGGAGCAGCCGCAGCGCCGTCGCCACATCGCCGCTCAGCAGGGCCACCGCCCCGCACTCCCGGAAGGCGAGCGAGGCCGCGCACGCCGTCTCGTACGTCGCGGCGACCGGCGAGACGGGCGAGGCCGCCTCCGTCTCGGCGAGACAGATCACATGGACACCGGCCACGGAACCGGCGCCCGCCAGCCGCGCGGTGGTCTCGCGCAGCGCGGCCGAGCCGGGATCGCCGTCCACGACCACCAGGGTGGCCGCCCCCTCGTACCGGCCGGCGGCCTCGGCGACGGACCTGCTGTCGGCCGACGCCCACCCCGTACCGAGCGGCCCGTCGTCCAGCCGGCGCGTCAGCTCGCCCAGCCGGGCGGTGGCCTGGTCCCGGTCGTAGGCGAGGAGCAGCCGGCAGTCCTGACCGTGGGCCGGCCGCACGTGCGGCAGCCAGCCGAGCCAGCCCCACTCGCGCTTGCGCTGCTCCACGTTTCTGTTCCGGTCCGCGCTGACCAGCACGATCTCCAGATCGGCGGGGGAGTGCAGCGCGGCGAGCTGCGCCACGGCCGACCTGGCGAGGCCGGTCAGCCGCTCCCTGGGGCCCGCGAGACCGAGCGAACCGGCCTCACGCAGGCTCACGGTCACGGGGACCGACGGCAGCGGACCGGACCCGTCGGGCGACGGGCGCTCCGTCGTGCCCAGCCGTAGGACGAGCGATTCGGGGTGGCCGGGGCCGCGCTCCCAGAGCCGGGGGCCGGGGCCGAGAGCCGTCATCAGTACGGAGGCGGGGTCGGGCCAGGTCTCGTCGCGGGGCGTGTGACTCCGGGGGCGCGAGGCGGCCGCCGGGACGCCCTCGTCGCCTTCGGGGAACTCCTCGTCGCGTGTGCCGGCCAGCCGGCGGGCCCAGGCGCCTATGCCACCGCGCCGTCTGCCGGGTCCTTCGGGCAGCTCCGTGCCGCGCATGGGCGTGCCCTGGCGGCGGGAGCCCGGCGTACGGCTGTGTCCCTGCGGGCCGTCGTCGGCCGCGCCGAGTGCGTCGTCACGGTCGGCCCGGTCGTGCGCGGGACGCCCGCCGCCGCCGGGCACCGGCGCGTACAGGGCGTCGCCGTACCGGGTGTCGGCGTCCGAGCGGGGGGTGCGCGGATCGGGCACGCGCGGTGTGACGGCGGGGCCGCCGTGACCGCCCTGGGTGTACGCGTGGACCGTCCGGCCGCCGGGGGTGCCCGACCCGTACGCCCCGGAGTCCTGGCCGGACCGCGGGCCGCTGTACGTCCCCGGTCCCGCCGCCGCGCCGGACGCCGCGTCGGCCCCCGCGCCTTCGCCCGTGGCGCCCCTGCCGCTTCCTGCCCGGCCGCTTCCCGCCGTACCGCCCGTACCGTCTCCGCGCGTGATCCGCAGATGCCCCTCGCCGTCCGGCGCGGTCGCCAGGGTCTCCGTCCGGCCGCCGGAGGTGAGCCGCAGCGCGGACTCGCCGAGCCGCAGCAGGGCGCCCGCCGGGAGCGGGACCGGCCGGGACCCGACCCGTACGCCTTCGAGCGTCGTGCCGTTCGTGGAATGCAGGTCCGCCACCGAGACATGACCGTCATCGGCCACCGTCACCGAGCAGTGCAGCCGCGAGACGTCCGGATCGTCGAGCGGTACGTCGGCGTCGGCCGAGCGGCCGATCCTGACCTGTCCGCCGTGCAGCAGATGCACCCCGCCCGCGTCCGGACCCGCGACCACATGGAGCTGGGCCGGGACGTCGTCGGTGGGCGCGTCGTCCTCGCCGGGGACCTGGAGGGAGAGCACGGCGCCGTCCACCAGCGGTGGCTCGCCCAGGGTGCGGCGCTGCGCGTCCAGCCGCTCCCGTCCCGCGTACAGCACGACGGCGCCCGAGACGTCGGGGCCGGCGACGGCCGTGGCCAGGGCGGAGGCGACGGTGGCGAGCGCCGTCCCCGCCGGGGCGGTGACGAGCACGTCGCACGCGCGCCCCGCGGGATGGCCGCTGCGCGGCGCGAGGACGGTCAGCCGGATCTGCATCGCCGTCAGCGGTCCCTTCTGCGCGGGGTGCCCGGCAGGGGTGCTGCCCTGTGTCAATCCCCCCACCCGGCACCGACACATCGTCCGGTACAGGTCGGCACGGACGGTGAGCGAACGACCCCACACACCGAGTGCTGGATGGCATCTTCGCACCTGCCACCGACAACACGCCCACGGACCACGGGTAAGTGATCTTGAATGGTCGGCTGTGGGTGCAAAAGTGCATGGTTGGGAGCGGGTTGGGATCATCCGTGGACCCCGTGGGTACACGTGGTTGGCAACCATCCGTAAGAGGCGCGCGTCTTCCTCTCGAACATGACCGCGACGGGAACCGGCGCGCGGCCTCTAAAGTAGGTCGGACACCCGGGCAGTCCCGGGGGCCATGCAAGGACCACCAGCAGCAGGGAGCGCATGACGTGCGGCCGGTAGGCAGCAAGTACCTCCTGGAGGAGCCCATCGGGCGCGGTGCCACGGGCACCGTCTGGCGCGCCCGTCAGCGGGAGACCGCCGGTGCCGAGGCCGCGGTGGCCGGGCAGCCCGGCGAGACCGTCGCGATCAAGGTCCTCAAGGAGGAGCTGGCGAACGACGCGGACGTGGTGATGCGCTTCCTGCGCGAGCGTTCCGTCCTGCTCCGCCTCACGCACCCCAACATCGTGCGGACCCGTGACCTGGTCGTCGAGGGTGACCTCCTCGCCCTCGTCATGGATCTCGTCGAGGGCCCCGACCTGCACCACTACCTGCGGCAGAACGGCCCCTTCAGCCCGGTCGCGGCCTCCCTGCTCACGGCCCAGATCGCGGACGCGCTGGCCGCCAGCCACGCCGACGGCGTCGTACACCGTGACCTGAAGCCCGCCAACGTCCTCCTGAAGGACGACGGCGACCAGCTGCACCCGATGCTGACGGACTTCGGCATCGCCCGGCTCGCCGACTCCCCGGGACTGACACGGACACACGAGTTCGTCGGCACGCCCGCCTACGTGGCGCCGGAGTCCGCCGAAGGACGCCCGCAGACCTCCGCCGTCGACATCTACGGCGCCGGCATCCTGCTGTACGAACTGGTCACCGGCCGCCCGCCGTTCGCGGGCGGAACGGCCCTCGAAGTGCTCCACCGCCATCTCAGCGAGGAGCCCCGCCGCCCGTCCAACGTCCCCGAACCGCTGTGGACGGTCATGGAGCGCTGCCTCCGTAAGGAGCCGGCCGAGCGGCCCAGCGCCGTGAATCTCGCGCGCGGCCTGCGCACCGTCGCCTCCGGCATCGGCGTGCACTCGAACTCCGCCCAGGTCAACGCGGCGATGGGGGTGGGCGCCCTGCTGGCGCCCGACCCGTCGCCCACCACCGTGCCCGGTGAGCCCGGCGCCGCCGACCCGACCCAGGTCCTGCCGAGCAACGCGGGATCGTACGACCCGGGCGCCGCCACCAGCGTCCTGCCGACGAACGCGCCGCACCCGCCCGGCTCGGCCGACCCGACGTCGGTCATGCCGGTCGGCGCCGGCGGTCCGGGCGGTCCCGGCCCCGACGGCGGTCCCCGGCCCGAGGACCCGCACCCCTGGCAGAACCAGCTCAGGGCCGCGCGCGACCGCAACGAGCAGACCCAGGTCCAGTATCTGGACCCGAGCCAGGACCCGCTCAGGCGCAGGCCCCAGCGGCCCCAGGGCCAGCAGCCCCCGCCGCCCCAGCAGCAGCGCCGGCAGCAGGCCCCGCCGCCGCAGCCGTACCCGCCTCAGCCCCACCAGCCCCAGCAGCAGCGGTACGCGCCGCCCCCGCAGCAGCAACAGCAGCGGTACGCGCCGGCCCCCCAGCAGCCGCAGCAGCCCCAGCCACCCGCACCGCGCCAGCCCCGGCAGGGCAGCGCCAACCCGATGCGGATCCCCGGCCTCGGCTGTCTCAAGGGCTGTCTCTTCACGATCGTCCTGCTCGTCGTCGCCAGCTGGCTCATCTGGGAGCTGACCCCGCTCCAGGACTGGATCGGCGAGGGCAAGAGCTACTGGAGCGCGATCAAGGACACGTACAACACCGTGTCGGACTGGGTCTCGGACCTCGGCGGTTCGGACTCCGGAACGAACCCCGGATCCGGCACCGGAAACAACTGACACCGACTGACACCGACGGCCGATGGGGGCTCGTACCGGCGTCGGTGCTGATCAGTCGCTTCTGTCGCTTTGTCGATTCCTGCGGGACCAATTCCCCCGCAGAAGTGAACGTCGCCGCGGTATCGGGCATTGAACACCCCGATACGCGCGTACTTTGATGGGCAAAGCCAGCCGCTGAGGGAGCAGTCTTGGCACGGAATATCGGCAGCCGGTACACCGCCCATCAGATCCTGGGGCGGGGCAGCGCCGGCACGGTGTGGCTCGGCGAGGGGCCCGAGGGGCCCGTCGCCATCAAGCTGCTGCGCGAGGACCTCGCCTCCGACCAGGAACTGGTCGGGCGCTTCGTGCAGGAGCGCACCGCACTGCTCGGACTCGACCACCCGCGGGTGGTCGCCGTCCGCGACCTCGTCGTGGACGGCAACGACCTGGCACTCGTCATGGAGCTGGTGCGCGGCACCGACCTGCGGACCCGTCTCGACCGCGAGCGCAGGCTCGCCCCCGAGGCCGCGGTCGCCGTCGTCGCCGATGTCGCCGACGGCCTCGCCGCCGCGCACGCCGCCGGAGTCGTCCACCGCGACGTCAAGCCGGAGAACATCCTGCTCGACATGGAGGGCCCGATCGGCCCCGGCGGCTCGCACCCCGCGCTGCTCACCGACTTCGGCGTCGCCAAGCTGATCGACACCCCCCGCCGTACGAAGGCGACCCGGATCATCGGCACCCCCGACTATCTGGCGCCCGAGATCGTCGAGGGCCTGCCGCCGCGCGCCGCCGTCGACATCTACGCGCTCGCGACGGTCCTGTACGAGCTCCTCGCCGGCTTCACGCCCTTCGGCGGCGGCCACCCCGGAGCCGTCCTGCGCCGCCATGTCACCGAGACCGTCGTCCCGCTGCCCGGCATCCCCGACGAGCTGTGGCAGCTCCTCGTCCAGTGCCTGGCCAAGGCCCCGGCCTCCCGGCTGCGCGCCTCCGAGCTGGCCGCCCGGCTCCGCGAGCAGCTTCCGCAGCTCGCCGGCATCCCCTCCCTGGAGGTGGACGAGCCCGACGCCGAGGTCACCGAGGAGGAGCGGTCGTACGGCGACGCCGACGCCCCCCAGTCGCAGGAGGCCGAGCAGCCGCGCCGCCGGGGCGCCGTCCCGCTGGTCCCCGGAGCGGCCCCCGACTCCAACCGCGACACCCACACGAGCATGCGTGTCCCGGCCCCCGACGAACTGGCGGGCGGTGCGCGCGGCACGGCCAGGGCGCCCCGCGCGGCCGGCCAGCGCAGGCCCGGATCGGCCCGGCACAAGGCGGAGGCGGTGCGCAAACGCCGTATCACGCTGGGTGTGACGGCCGCCCTGCTGATCGCCGTCCTCGGCGTCGGCGGCTGGCTGGCGACGAGCAGCGACGGCGCGGAGGTCGACCCCGGGGGCGGCACGACGCGGTCGGCGGCGCCGGTTCCGTAGGCCGGGCCGGTTTCACCGAGGTCGGCCCGGTGGACGAACGGCGGCCCATGAGCCGCGCGACTCGGCCGACGCTCCCGCCGCCCTCCCGTCTACCTCGGGCCGACAACCGCGGCGGCGGGGTTTCACCGGTCAGCCGT
Source organism: Streptomyces sp. NPDC057307 (assembly GCF_042667665.1). Lineage (NCBI taxonomy): Bacteria > Bacillati > Actinomycetota > Actinomycetes > Kitasatosporales > Streptomycetaceae > Streptomyces > Streptomyces sp. NPDC057307. Next base: position 36,952 of record NZ_JBHUZM010000037.1, read on the forward strand.
TAGGCTGGGTCCGTGGCAGTCGTCGATGTATCCGAAGAGCTGAAGTCCCTTTCCTCGACCATGGGGTCGATCGAGGCCGTCCTTGACCTCGACAAGATGAGGGCCGAGATCGCCGTCCTGGAGGACCAGGCGGCGGCACCGTCCCTCTGGGACGACCCGGAGGCGGCGCAGAAGATCACCAGCAAGCTGTCGCACCTCCAGGCCGAGCTGCGCAAGACCGAGGCGCTCAGGAGCCGGATCGACGACGTCGAGGTGATGTTCGAGCTGGCCGAGAGCGAGGACGACGCCGACGCCCGTCACGAGGCCGAGGCCGAACTCGTCGCGGTGAAGAAGGCGCTGGACGAGATGGAGGTCCGTACCCTCCTCTCCGGTGAGTACGACGAGCGGCAGGCGCTCGTCAACATCCGGGCCGAGGCCGGCGGCGTGGACGCGGCGGACTTCGCCGAGCAGCTCCAGCGCATGTACGTCCGCTGGGCCGAGCGGCACAACTACCCGACCGAGGTCTACGAGACGTCGTACGCGGAAGAGGCCGGCATCAAGTCGACCACCTTCGTCGTCAAGGCGCCGTACGCCTACGGCACGCTCTCCGTCGAGCAGGGCACCCACCGGCTGGTCCGTATCTCGCCGTTCGACAACCAGGGGCGCCGCCAGACCTCGTTCGCGGGCGTCGAGGTGCTTCCCGTCGTCGAGTCCAGCGACCACGTCGAGATCGACGAGACCGAGCTGCGCGTCGACGTCTACCGCGCGTCGGGCCCCGGCGGCCAGGGCGTCAACACCACGGACTCCGCGGTCCGGATCACCCACATCCCCACCGGCATCGTCGTCTCGTGCCAGAACGAACGCTCGCAGATCCAGAACAAGGCGAGCGCGATGAACGTGCTCCAGGCGAAGCTGCTCGAACGCCGCCGCCAGGAGGAGCAGGCCAAGATGGACGCCCTCAAGGGCGACGGCGGCAACTCGTGGGGCAACCAGATGCGTTCGTACGTCCTGCACCCGTACCAGATGGTCAAGGACCTCCGTACGGAGTTCGAGGTGGGTAATCCCCAGGGCGTGCTCGACGGCGAGATCGACGGCTTCCTGGAGGCCGGAATTCGCTGGCGCAAGCAGCAGGAACGCTAGGTCACCACTCGGCGGTTCCGTCCCTTGTCAGAGCCCAACCAAGGGCTTTGGCAAGGGACTCGCTTTGTCGACAAAGGAACTGCCGTTCGGGAGGCGGAAGTTCCCGTTTATGTCACAGTTACCCTTCGCCCGGCGGACAACTGGCTTTAATCCGGGCATCGCACGCGCAACGACCTTGACGCGTATGTGAAAACTCGGAATGGTGACGCGCGGCATGCGTATTTCCGGGGCGCGTGTGATCGGGGGACCTGTGCACGCGGACCTCCAACTGGCCGGCCCCGGACGCTGCACCACTCACGATTAGCTACTGGGGGTAGCAAGCACATGACCAAGAAGACGCGGATCCGCGTAGCGCGGATAGCCGCCGGCGCCGTGATCGCCGCCGGTGCTTCGCTGACCGCCGCGGGCGCCGCTTCGGCCGTCGGCATCGATGTCAATGTCGGTGGCCTCAGCGCCAACGCGGACGTCAACGAGGACGGCCTGGACGTCGGCCTCGGCCTCGGTGACACCGAGGGCGCCACGGAGGGCACCACCGACGGCGCCGACGGCGGCAACACCGTCGTCGGCACGACCGAGGGTACGTCGGAGGGCACCTCCGAGGGGACCAGCGAGGGTACGTCCGAGGGCACGAGCGAAGGCACCTCGGAAGGTACGTCCGAGGGCACCTCGGAGGGCACCAGCGAGGGTACGTCCGAGGGCACGAGCGAAGGCACCTCGGAAGGTACGTCCGAGGGCACCTCCGTCGGTACGTCGGAAGGTACGTCCGAAGGCACCAGCGAGGGTACGTCGGAGGGCACCTCCGAGGGGACCAGCGAGGGTACGTCCGAGGGCACGAGCGAAGGCACCTCGGAAGGCACGTCCGAGGGCACCTCCGAGGGCACCAGCGACGGCAGCGCGTCCGAGGGCGCCACCGAGGGCCAGAGCGGTGGCACCGACGAGGGTCAGACCGGCGGCACCGACGCCGGCAGCACCAGCGCGGGCACCACGGGCGGCACCGACACCGACAACGCCGGCTCGCAGCCGGTCCAGCAGGGCGAGGCCAAGGAGGAGCTGGCGGAGACCGGCGCCGCCGAGACCACGTTCCTGATCATCGGCGCCGCGACCATGATCGCCGGCGGTATCGGCTTCCGGATGCTCCCGCGTCTGGTCGGCAGCCGCGCCACGGCCGCCTGAGCCATCCCGTACACACGGAAGGGCCCGGACACTGATTCAGTGTCCGGGCCCTTCCGGCTGCTCAGGGGTCACACGCCCAGGGACGGCTCAGGCCGTCTGATGACCCACCGCCACCAGCGCCACCGCCGCTATCAGCACCACCAGCAGGGTCAGCAGCGCCATCGGGCTCAGGCCGCCGAAGGGGCCCTCCTGCTCCAGCCGCTGCCTGTTCGCACGGCACACATGGCACCGGCCCTCACTGACGGGTCCCGCGCAGTTGGCGCACACCAGCCGATCAAAGGTCATGCGCTCTCCTCCTCCCGCGCCGCGGAGCCGCGGGCACTGTCTCTGCGCTCAACGCTCCGGGAAACGCGACCGTTCCCCGTACCACTGTGCCAGCTCCCGCTCGATTCGGCGCGCCCCGTCGGATTACACCGGGTCTGTCCCCGGTGGCGAGCGGCCGGCATCCGTGATAAATCACCCAAGCCCGGACCAACCCCGGCGGCCGACTGCGCGGCCCCGGCCGGTTCGCGTAAGGTCTCGCTCACCTACTCCCGGCCGACCGTGGTGCACCCGTGATCCGATTCGACAACGTCTCCAAGACCTATCCGAAGCAGAACCGACCCGCCCTGCGCGATGTGTCCCTCGACATCGAGAAGGGGGAATTCGTCTTCCTGGTGGGCTCGTCGGGCTCCGGCAAATCGACCTTCCTGCGTCTCGTCCTCCGTGAGGAGCGCGCCAGCCACGGCATGGTGCATGTCCTCGGCAAGGACCTCGCGCGGCTGTCGAACTGGAAAGTGCCGAGCATGCGCCGTCAACTCGGCACGGTCTTCCAGGACTTCCGCCTCCTGCCGAACAAGACCGTCATGCAGAACGTCGCCTTCGCGCAGGAGGTCATCGGCAAGTCCCGCGGCGAGACCAACAAGTCCGTCCCCCAGGTCCTCGATCTCGTCGGACTGGGCGGCAAGGAGGACCGGATGCCCGGTGAACTCTCCGGTGGTGAGCAGCAACGCGTCGCGATCGCACGGGCCTTCGTCAACCGCCCCATGCTGCTGATCGCGGACGAGCCGACGGGCAACCTCGACCCGCAGACCTCCGTGGGCATCATGAAGCTGCTGGACCGCATCAACCGCACCGGCACGACTGTCGTGATGGCGACGCACGACCAGAACATCGTCGACCAGATGCGCAAGCGTGTGATCGAGCTCGAAAAGGGCCGTCTCGTGCGAGACCAGGCGCGAGGCGTCTACGGCTACCAGCACTGAGCAACGCGAAGAGCATCGAAAGCTGAAAGGACGCCATGCGCGCCCAGTTCGTCCTGTCGGAGATCGGCGTCGGTCTCCGCCGAAATCTGACGATGACGTTCGCCGTCATCATTTCCGTAGCCCTCTCGCTCGCGCTGTTCGGCGGCGCACTGCTCATGCGCGAGCAGGTCAGCGTGATGAAGGACTTCTGGTACGACAAGGTCAACGTCTCGATCTTCCTGTGCAACAAGGGTGACGCCGAGACCACCGAGAAGTGCGAGAAGGGCCCGGCCACCGCCGACCAGCGGAAGTCGATCGAGTCCGATCTCAAGAAGATGGACATCGTCGACGACGTCTATCACGAGACGGCCGACGAGGCGTACAAGCACTACCGCGAGCAGTACGGCGAGACGCCCATCGCCGGGATGATCACCCCGGACCAGATGCAGGAGTCGCTCCGGGTCAAGCTCAAGGACCCGGAGAAGTACAAGGTGGTGGCGACCGCCTTCGAGGGCCGGGACGGTGTGCAGTCCGTCGCGGACCAGCGCAACATCCTGGAGAACCTCTTCAATCTGATGTCGGGCATGAATGTCGCCGCGCTCGGAGTGATGGCGCTGATGCTCGTCATTGCCCTGATGCTGATCGTGAACACCGTCCGGGTGTCCGCGTTCAGCAGACGCAGGGAGACCGGCATCATGCGGCTGGTGGGCGCGTCGAGCTTCTACATCCAGATGCCGTTCATCATGGAGGCCGCGTTCGCCGGACTGATCGGTGGCGTCGTCGCCTGCGTCCTGCTCCTCGCCGGGCGTTACTTCCTGATCGACGGCGGAATCGCCCTTGAGGAGAAGATGCAACTCATCAACTTCATCGGCTGGGACGCCGTACTGGCCGTCCTCCCGCTGGTGTTGGTGATCGGTCTGCTCATGCCGGCCGTTGCCGCTTCGATCGTGTTGCGCAAGTACCTCAAGGTGTGACAATCGCCCCTGGCGTCGTCTCGCCAAGCCGCTTTGCGGCGCCGGGGGTTGTCCTAGACTCGTCGCCATGCCGGGCCACGAAAATCGCCTCAGGCCCCACGGGTTCTACCGCGGGGCGGCCCTGACCTTGCTCTTCGCGAGCGTGCTCGCCACCGCCGCGGCCACCGACTCGCTGCCTCGCGCCGACGAGGAAGCCGCCCGGATAAGCACCCGCTCCGTCGCCTCCACGGCCGACAAGGACGAGGTCGCGCGGGCCGCCGCCGAGGCCATGGCCGACGGCAAGTCCGCCACCGAGGCCGCCGAGGACGTCGTCAGCCGCAGCGGTGACCGCTGGGGCGCCGTCTACGACAAGGGTGAGTACGAGGAGTTCGAGCAGGCCCTCGACGGCAAGTACACCGGGGTGGGTCTCTCGGCCAAGCGCCTGGCCGACGGCCGGATCGCGGCGAGCAAGGTCCAGCCGGGCGGCCCCGCCGCCCTGGCCGGGATCAGGGCCGGCGACATACTCCGTACGATCGACGGCGAGCCGGTGGGCCGACGCCCCGTGACGGAGGTCGTCGCGCTGCTGCGCGGTGACGGTACGGGCCGGGACGCCGGCGGGTCGCACGACGCCTCGGCGGGCACCACCGTCGTCCTCGGGCTGGCGCGCGACGGACATGAGTGGACCGAGACGCTGCGCCGGGCCAGCGTCAGTACGGACGCCGTCACGCTCGAAACCGGCGCGGACGGCGCGCTCGTGATCAAGGTCGCCGCCTTCACCAAGGGCAGCGGCAAGCAGATCAGGGACGCCGTCCTGGAAGCGCCCCGGGGCACCGGCGTCCTGCTCGACCTCCGGGGGAACGCGGGCGGGCTGGTCACCGAGGCCGTCCAGGCGGCCTCCGCCTTCCTCGACGGCGGCCTGGTCGCCACGTACGACATACGGGGCGAGCAGCGCTCCCTGTACGCCGACCCGGGCGGTGACACCGAGCGCCCCGTGGTGGCGCTCGTCGACGGCGGCACCATGAGCGCGGCCGAGCTGGTCACCGGCGCCCTCCAGGACCGTGGCCGGGCGATCACGGTCGGTTCGCCCACTTTCGGCAAGGGTTCCGTACAGATGCCGAGCCGGCTGCCGGACGGTTCCGTGGCCGAGCTGACGGTCGGGCACTACCGCACACCGGCAGGTCACAAGGTCGACGACAAGGGCATCACACCCGACCTGGTGGTGGACGAACGGGCCCAGGAGCGGGCCCGCACAGTATTGAGTGGCCTCGGGGGTGGGTCGTAGTGCGAAAATGAACGCACTATGGCAAAGGAAAAGGACACAGGGCGCAAGCTGGTCGCGCAGAACAAGAAGGCGCGGCACGACTACCTCATTCTCGACACCTACGAGTGCGGTCTCGTGCTGACAGGTACCGAGGTCAAGTCGCTGCGCCAGGGACGCGCCTCCCTGGCGGACGGCTTCGTACAGATCGACGACCACGAGGCGTGGCTGCACAACGTCCACGTGCCCGAGTACACCCAGGGCACCTGGACCAACCACTCCGCGCGGCGCAAGCGGAAGCTGCTGATGCACCGCGTGGAGATCGACAAGCTGGAGCAGAAGTCGAACGAGTCCGGTCACACGATCGTGCCGCTGGCCCTCTACTTCAAGGGCGGCCGGGCCAAGATCGAGATCGCGCTGGCGAAGGGCAAGAAGGAGTACGACAAGCGTCAGACGCTCCGCGAGAAGCAGGACCGGCGGGAGACGGACCGCGCGGTGTCGGCCGTGCGCCGGCGTCAGCGGGCCTCGTCGGTCTGATACGCCCCGCGAGGGAATGAGGTGGCCGCGCCCCGCGTTGGTCACGTACGATGGGTGTTGTCCCGCACAGCAGGGGCAGCGTTTGATAAATCAACATGGGGATGATCGGTTTCGACAGCGGATGTCGAGGCAGGGGAAGCGAGTCGAGGAAGCGGCAATGATCTCGTTAACCATATGTCGCAAACTATAATCGCCAATTCAAAGCGCGATTCCTCCACCTTCGCTCTCGCTGCTTAATTAGCAGCTAGCGAAGACTCCGTGGAGTGTCAGCCCGGGAGTGTTCCCGACCCGGATCCTGGCATCACTTAGGGAACTAAACCATCGCGTCCGGTCACGGGACACGGTGGGAAATCAAACAGTGACTGGGCCTGTCGGAGGCTTGTTCGCGTGACCTCCGGGGCCGAGTAAAAACGTAGCGGACTGCACTCGGAGAAGCCCTGGTTCCGCACCGTTGGACGCGGGTTCGATTCCCGCCATCTCCACCACCCCATGTGAGGCGAAGGCCCCGCTGCTCCGGCAGCGGGGCCTTCGTCGTGGTGATGTCGGACACAGCGTTCCGTCGGCGGCACGGACCGTTGTCGGCCGCGCGGTCGGCGGCTTTCCGGGGTCGGCGGGAAACGCTCTGGAACAAGGGCAGTTCAGGGCACCGTGACCGGGTCGTGCGAACGGGACGGGTGGCCGGAATGATTCCATCAAGATCTACCGTTCGGCAACGAAGTCGTACACATGCCTATCAACTGGTGAAGCGTGGGCACGCGTCCGGTCGCCGTGCGCTACATTCTGGGTCCGGGTGCAAGTGGTGGGGGCGTTCGGTTCGGGTGGGGGCCCGGCCGACGGCCGTATTCCGGCCAGTTTCATGCACGCACCCAGTGATTCTGTGGGGGATGTGCGTACAGCAGTGGACAATTGGCGAGAAGATGCCCAAAAAGGGCACACGCATGAGCCGATGGACGTCACCGTCGAGCTCGACGGTCTGGGGCGGCAGCTCTCCGAGCTGCCCGGCCGGACCACAGAGACCACCGGCATACCCGCGGCACGCGCCGCGGACAGCTCGGACGGTCCCGTCTTCGTCGATGCCAGCGGCCGGCGGAGCAAGAAACTCCGGCGTCTCGGCTGGGTGTTGGCCATCGCCAGCGCCTGTTACGCCGTCGCCCTGGTCGCGGCCCTGATCGGCGGCAGCTCCAGCGCGCCCTGGCTCCAGATACCCGGCGTCAGTGACAAGCGCGACGCGCAGAAGGTCGAGATACAGCCGCCCCCGTCGGACCGGCCCACCGCGGTGGCCACGCCGGGCGCGGGAGGCGTCGAGCCCAGCGCGTCGGACTCCGCCTCCGGCTCGCCGTCCGCGCCCGACGCGAGCACCGGGGCCTCGGACGAACCGGAAGCGTCCGCATCGGCCTCCGGCAAGACCGACCCCGACCCGGAATCGGGCAAGCCCGATCCGAAGCCCGACCCCGGTGACCCCGACCCGGGACCGGGGGAGCCCAACCCCGAGCCCGGTACCGGTGACCCCGACCCCGGGGGACCCGTCGACCCCGATCCGGGGACCGACCCGGAACCCTCTCCGTCGGACACGGCACCACCTGTCGACACACCTGTGGACGGCCAGCAGGCAGTCGCGGAAGGCGCCGAGTAACCATGACCTCTTCCGGCAGACGGGCCCCGTCGCACAAGCACGGTCAGCACAAGCAGAAGCAGGGGCGCGTCGCCAGACGCAGACTGCCCATGCGCTATCTGCTGCCCTCGCTGCTCCTCGTGGCCCTGCTCGCGATGCTGATGCTGCGCGGCTATGTGCACAGCGAGATCCTCGCGGACCATCGGGTACGCCCCCCGGCCGCCACCGACCAGGTGCCGGACCGGATCCTCAAGGGCGGCCCGGTCATAGACGCACGCGGGACGACCACGCCCAAGGCGCTCAAGGTCCCCGACCACAAGCTCGTGCTGACCTTCGACGACGGGCCCGACCCGGAGTGGACGCCGAAGGTCCTCGACAAGCTGAAGGAGTACGACGCGCACGCCGTCTTCTTCGTCACCGGCACGATGGCCTCACGCCATCCCGAACTGGTGCGGCGAATGGTCGACGAGGGCCACGAGATCGGCCTGCACACCTTCAACCACCCGGACCTCGCGTACCAGACCAGGTCCCGTATCGACTGGGAACTGACCCAGAACCAACTGGTGCTGGCCGGCGCGGCGGGCATCCGAACGTCCCTGTTCCGGCCGCCGTACTCCTCCTTCGCCGACGCGATGGACGACAAGTCCTGGCCCGTCACCGAGTACATCGGCAGCCTCGGCTACATCACCGTCCTCAACAACACCGACAGCGAGGACTGGAAGCGCCCCGGTGTCACCGAGATCGTCAAGCGGGCCACACCCAAGGGCACCCGCGGCTCGATCGTCCTGATGCACGACTCCGGCGGCGACCGCTCGCAGACCGTCACCGCGCTGGGCCGGTTCCTGCCGAGGATGCAGGACCGGGGGTACGAGTTCGCCAACCTCACCGAGGCGCTGGGCGCCCCGAGCGCCCACACGCCCGTCTCCGGCGTCGAACTGATCCAGGGCAAGGCATTCGTCGGGGCCGTCGCCGTCTCGGAGGGCACCACCACCGTGCTGGTGGGCGGGCTCGCCGTGATCGGTGTGCTGGTCATCGGGCGGTTCGGGCTGATGCTGGTGCTGTCCTTCGCGCACGCGCGGAAGGTGCGCAGGCGCGGTTTCCGTTGGGGCGAGCCGGTCACCGAACCGGTGACGGTGCTCGTACCCGCGTACAACGAACGCGAGTGCATAGCCAACACCGTCCGCTCCCTGATGGAGAGCGACCATCCGATCGAGGTCATCGTCATCGACGACGGCTCGACGGACGGCACGGCGGACATCGTCGAGGCGATGTGGCTGCCGAACGTCTTCGTCGTACGGCAGGTCAACGGCGGCAAGCCGGCCGCGCTCAACAACGGCATCGCGCACGCCAGTCACGACCTCGTCGTGATGATGGACGGCGACACCGTCTTCGAGCCGTCCACCGTGCGTGAGCTGGTCCAGCCGTTCGGCGACCCGAACGTGGGGGCCGTCGCGGGCAACGCCAAGGTCGGCAACCGTGACACCCTCATCGGCGCCTGGCAGCACATCGAGTACGTGATGGGCTTCAACCTGGACCGCCGCATGTACGACCTGCTGCGCTGCATGCCCACCATCCCCGGCGCGGTCGGCGCCTTCCGCCGCTCGGCCCTGGAGCGGGTCGGCGGGATGAGCGAGGACACCCTCGCCGAGGACACCGACATCACCATGGCCATGCACCGCGACGGCTGGCGGGTCGTGTACGCGGAGCGGGCCCGCGCCTGGACCGAGGCGCCGGAGTCCGTACAGCAGCTGTGGTCCCAGCGGTACCGCTGGAGTTACGGCACGATGCAGGCGATCTGGAAGCACCGCCGCGCGGTGATCGAACGCGGCCCCTCCGGGCGCTTCGGCCGGGTCGGACTGCCGCTGGTCTCGCTGTTCATGGTGCTGTTCCCGCTGCTGGCACCGCTCATCGACGTCTTTCTGCTGTACGGCCTGGTCTTCGGCCCGACGCGGAACACGGTCATCGCGTGGCTGGGTGTGCTGGCCGTACAGGCGGTCTGCGCCGCGTACGCCTTCCGGCTCGACGGCGAACGCATGATCCATCTGATCTCGCTCCCCCTCCAGCAGGTCCTCTACCGACAGCTCATGTACGTCGTACTGCTCCAGTCCTGGATAACCGCCCTCACCGGCGGCCGGCTGCGCTGGCAGAAGCTGCGCCGCACGGGCGCGGTGGAGGCGCCCGGGGCCATGGCGGGCCGGCGGAGCGACGACATCCGGAGGCCGGTGGCATGAGCGGTCCTCCTGTCGGCACCGCCGGCGTTCCGCGGGCCAGGCACAAGGCGCAGGCACCCGCCGCGGGCGGTGCCCGTCCGCCCGGCCGGGACCGTTATCTCGACCTCCTGCGCACGATCGCGCTGGGGCGGGTGGTGATCTACCACATCTTCGGCTGGGCCTGGCTGACGATCCTCTTCCCGTCCATGGGCGTGATGTTCGCGCTGGCGGGCTCGCTGATGGCGCGCTCCCTCAAACGCCCGGCGCTGGGCGTCATCCGGGGCCGGATGCGGCGGCTGCTGCCGCCGATGTGGGCGTTCGCGGTGGTCGTCGTCCCGCTGATGTTCGCGATGGGCTGGAAGCCGGTGAGGGAGGAGGGCCTGTGGTGGTTCCTCAAGCTGGCCAACTATCTGTTCCCGGTCGGGGCGCCGCCGTATCCGTGGGAGAGCGGCTCGGCGAGCGGCTGGCTCGACCAGTCCTGGGCCGACCAGGCGGCGGGTCCGCTCTGGTACATCCGCGCCTATCTGTGGTTCGTACTCGCCTCCCCGCTGCTGCTGTGGGCCTTCCGGCGGGTGCCGTGGGCGACACTGCTCGCGCCGCTCGCGCTGACGGCGGTCGTCGGCACCGGCCTGGTGGAGATCCCCGGCGACACGGGCGAGGCGGTCAAGGACTTCGCGGTCTACGGCGGGTGCTGGATCCTCGGCTTCGCCCACAACGACGGCCTGTTCAAGAAGGTGCCGCGCTACATCACGGTGTCGCTGGCCACGTTCACGATGGCCTTCGGGCTCTGGTGGGCCTCCGGGCATCTCACGGAGGAGGGCTGGAATCTGGACGAGATTCCGCTGGCCCAGGCGACCTGGTCGCTCGGCTTCTGCGCGATCCTGCTCCAGTACGCGCCGTCGTGGCGCGAACTCCCCGGGAAACTGGCGCAGTTCGACTCCACCATCACGCTCGCCAACAACCGCGCCGTGACGATCTATCTCTGGCACAACCTGCTGATCATGGCGACGTTCCCGATCATCGACCTGCTCTACGAGGTCCCCGTGCTCTCCGAGCACAGCGACCTGGTCGACCAGGCGTACGAGGTGCTGCCGCTGATCCTGATCTGGCCGCTGATAGCGGTCGCGATCCTGGCCTTCGGATGGGTCGAGGACGTCGCGGCGAAGCGGCGGCCGAGGCTCTGGCCGAACGGCGCCGGTCCCACCAAGGACTCCGAGGAGTCCGGCGGCGCCACGGGTCCTAGGCCGCCCAGGGGCTCAGCTCCGCCCGCGCACGCAGGCTCGCCAGACCGTCGCTGATCGCCGGCTGGGTCCCGCTGCCGCGCCGTACGCAGGTCAGGACCCGCCGGAAGGGCGGCGGGTCGCCGGTGACACAGAGCCGCACCAGCTCCGGGTGGGTGGTGAGGGGGACCAGCCGAGGCACCAGGCAGATGCCCAGGCCGTGGCTGATCAGTGAGAGCACCGCCGACCACTCGTCGGCGTGGTGGACCATCCGCGGGGCGAAGCCGGCGGCGGCGCAGAGCGCCTCGATGAGGCGTCGCTGGTCGTGGTGCGGCGCCACCCAGTCCTCGTCGGCCGTCTCGCACAGCTCGACGCGCTCGCAGCCGGCCAGCGGGTGTTTCGCCGGGACGACCAGGTCCAGGTAGTCGTCCATCAGCGGGTGCTGGTCGAACCGGGGATCGTCCATGGTGGGGCTGCCCGGCAGCGGCGTGAGGACCGCGATGTCGAGCTTCCCGGCCAGCAGGTGCTCGTAGCAGTGGCGGGTGTCGATGTCCGCGACCGTCGTGCGCGTCGACGGGGACGCGTCCCGCAGCCGCTGGGCGACGGGCGCGAGGAGCGGGCCGATGCTGGTCGCGAAGCCGCCGATGCGCAGCGTCCGGTACGAGCCGCCGCCGTGGTCGGCGAGGTCGGCCCTGGCCCGTTCCCACTGGGCGCTGAGCAGGTCCGCGTGGTGCAGCAGGACGCAGCCCGCCGTGGTGAGGCGGATGCGGCGGCCGTCCGGCTCCCACAGCTCGGCGCCGACCTCGCGGGAGAGCTGCCGCAGTTGCTGGGAGACGGCGGAGGGCGAGAGGTTCAGCGCGCGGGCGGTGGCCGCGACGGTGCCCTGCGCGTTCATGACGCGCAGCGTCTGGAGGAGGCGCAGATTGATCACGCCGTCCATCGTCCGTCCACCGCCCCTCATTCGTACAGCGTTTCGGCATGGATCCATGCCGAAAGATGCGATGGACGCGCACGGTCCGAGGACGGACGCTGGCCGTATGGAAGCTGATCCTGATCCGACAGACATCCGCCCGGAGGACGTCGCCGTCTGCGCCGACTGCGGCTGGCCCGTGGAGGACCCGCTGCAGGAGGCGTCGCGCCACGCCGTCGCCGAGGGGACGGTGGTCTACACGCGGTGCGCCTGCGGGCGCGTACGGGTCTGGCTGGAGCCGTGCGGCGGGGGCGGGCCGAGGCTGGTGGTGGGCGCCGGTAGTGTCATGTACGCGCCAAAGGCGGAGTGCCACGCCGGTCCCTGAGATGCCCCCCGGCGGCGAGAAACAAGGCCGGGACCCCCTTCCGCTTCTCCCCGGCGGGAGGGGATTCTCGTTCCCGTCCGGCCGGTCCGCCGCTGTACGCGGCCCGGCCGGTACGCCGTCCCGTACATGACCGATACGGGACAGGGACGAGCCGCTCAGGAGCGACACATGACCGACACCACGGATGACAACCCCACCGCCCCCGGCTGGCACGTGGACGCCCGCTGCACCGACTGCGACGTCGCCCGCCAGCTCGCGCCCGGCCTGATCGACCAGGTCGACGGCCGGTCCGTCGTCGTACGCCAGCCGCGCGACGCCGGGGAGGAACAACGGCTCCACGCCGCCGCGTTCGCCTGCCACACCCGCTCCGTCCGCCCGCCCGCCGGCCGGCGGCTCGATCCGGCGCTCGACCCCTACCCGATGCCTCTCGACGCCACCGTGTCCCTCTGCGGGCACAACGCCCCCATGACCGCCGCCGCCAACTCCTACCTCGTCCGCCGCCCGTCCGGGAGCCAGGTCATGGTGGACACCCCGCGCTGGAGCGAGGCGCTGGCCGTCCGCTTCGAGGTGCTCGGCCCCGTCACCGACGTCCTGCTCACCCACCGGGACCACGCGGCGCACGGCCGCGCGTACGCCGACCGGTTCGGCGCCCGGCTCTGGATCCACGAGGGCGACCTCGACGCCGCTCCCGACGCGGACCAGGTGCTGCGCGGCACCGACGCCGTCGAGATCACCGAGGGGGTCGTCGCCCACCCGCTGCCCGGCCACACGCGCGGCAGCGTGGTGTACGTCGCCGACGAGCGGTACTGCTTCAGCGGCGACAGCTTCTACTGGTCCCGCACCACCGGTGACATCGAGGTGGTCGACAACGTCACCTGGTACTCCATCGAGGAGTTGGCCGCCTCCCTCGCCCGCATCGTGGACACCCTCCGCTTCGAGTGGCTGCTCCCCGGCCACGGCGACCGCAACCACCTCCCGCCCGCCGAGTCCCACCGCCGCATGCGCTCCCTTGCGACCCGCACCGCCGCGCTGTGCCCCCGCCCGGTCGACTTCACGGCGACGCGCTGGTGAAGGCGCCCGCGCTCACAGCCACGCCCGCCCCTCCGTGAGAGCAAGGTTGCGCGCCGGTCATCTCGGGGTACCCCGGCGAAACGCGGTGTCTCTACCGTCGGGGGTCACCGAACCGCACCGTCTGTGGAGGCGCGATGACTGGCCCGACGATCACCGATGCGGCACGTGACGCCGGAAGGGGGCGATGGATCGAGCGGTGGGATCCCGAGGACCCCGGCTTCTGGGAGCGGACGGGGCGCCGGACCGCGCGGCGGAATCTGGTCTTCTCCGTACTCTCCGAGCACATCGGGTTCTCCATCTGGACCCTCTGGTCGGTGATGGTCCTGTTCATGGGGCCCGAGTACGGCGTCGACCCGGCCGGGAAGTTCTTCCTCATCGGCATGGCCACCTTCGTCGGCGCCCTCGTACGGATCCCCTACACCTTCGCCGTCGCCCGCTTCGGCGGCCGCAACTGGACCGTCGTCAGCGCCCTGTTGCTGCTCCTGCCGACCGGCGCCGCCTATGAGGTGATGGAGCCGGGGACCTCGTACACCACGTTCCTGGCCGTCGCCGCGCTCACCGGCCTCGGCGGCGGGAACTTCGCGTCGTCCATGACCAACATCAACTCCTTCTTCCCGCTGCGCGAGAAGGGCTGGGCGCTCGGGCTCAACGCGGGCGGCGGCAACGTCGGCGTACCGGTCGTGCAGCTCGTCGGGCTGCTGGTGATCGGGACCGCGGGCGCCGCGCACCCCCGGATCGTGCTCGCGGTGTACCTCCCGCTGATCGTCGCCGCCGCCGTCTGCGCCGCGCTGTTCATGGACAACCTGGCGCCCGTGCGCAACGACACCGGGGCGGCAGGGGAGGCCGTACGCGACCGGCACACCTGGATCATGGCCGTGCTCTACATAGGGACGTTCGGCTCCTTCATCGGCTACAGCTTCGCCTTCGGGCTGGTGCTCCAGACGCAGTTCGGGCGTACGCCCCTGGAGGCCGCCTCGCTGACCTTCGTGGGACCGCTGCTCGGTTCGCTGGTACGGCCGCTCGGCGGCAGGCTCGCCGACCGGCACGGCGGCGCCCGCATCACCCTCTGGAACTTCGCCGGGATGGCCGCCGCGACCGTCGTGGTGATCTTCGCCTCCGTCACCGAGTCGCTGCCCGTCTTCCTCGTCGGCTTCACCGCGCTGTTCCTGCTCAGCGGTGTCGGCAACGGCTCCACGTACAAGATGATCCCCGGCATCTTCCGTACGAAGGCCCTGGCCGCCGGGCTGACGGGCGAGGCGGCGGCGCGGTACGGGCGCCGGCTCTCCGGCGCGTCCATGGGGCTCATCGGGGCCGTCGGGGCGCTCGGCGGGCTCGGGGTCAACCTCGCCTTCCGGCAGTCCTTCCAGGGGGCGGCGGGGACGGGCACGGCCGCGTTCGTCGCCTTCCTCGGCTTCTACGCCGTGTGCTCGGCGCTCACCTGGGCGGTATACCTTCGGAAGCAGGCGGCCGGACCGGCGACGGAGGCGGACACGGGAGCCGGGGCGGACGTACGGCGCCGACTCGACTACGCCGAAGTGTGACGTCGGCGTGTGACGCCGAGCAGTGACGTCGAGGTGCGACGTCGGGGTGTGAGCCGGTACGTCGAGGTGCCGGCCGGGAGCTGTGCCGGGCCCGGCCCCGCCTCGGAGCCGTACGGACGAAGAGAGCGGGACGGAAGACCATGTCCGATCAGCAGCAGCACGGCCCCCTCGCCGGATTCACGGTCGGCGTCACCGCCGCCCGGCGCGCCGACGAGCTGGGGGCGTTGCTCACCCGGCGCGGCGCCGCCGTCGTGCACGCCCCCGCCCTGCGTATCGTGCCGGTCTCCGACGACACCGAACTCCTCGAAGCCACCAAGGAGTTGATCGGCGACCCGCCCCATGTGGTGATCGCGACGACGGCGATCGGCTTCCGCGGCTGGGTCGAGGCGGCCGACGGCTGGGGCCACGGCCAGGACCTGCTCGACTGTCTGCGCGGCACTGAACTGCTGGCGCGCGGGCCGAAGGTGAAGGGCGCGATCCGCGCCGCCGGGCTGACCGAGGAGTGGTCGCCGGACTCCGAGTCCATGGCCGAGGTGCTGGACCGGCTGCTGACCGAGGGCGTCGAGGGCCGCCGGGTCGCGCTCCAGCTGCACGGCGAGCCGCTGCCCGGTTTCGTGGAGGCGCTGCGGGCCGGGGGCGCCGAGGTCGTCGTCGTACCCGTCTACCGCTGGATGCCGCCGGAGGACATCGCGCCCGTCGACCGGCTCATCGAGGCGACCGTGGCGCGCACCCTGGACGCCGTCACGTTCACCAGCGCGCCCGCCGCCGCCTCGCTGCTCTCCCGGGCCCGTGAGCGCGGTCTGCTGGACGAGCTGGTCGAGGCCATGCACCACGACGTGCTCGCCGTCTGCGTCGGGCCCGTCACCGCCCTGCCGCTGCAGGAGCACGGCATCGACACGGTCCAGCCCGAACGCTTCAGGCTGGGCCCGCTCGTTCAGGTTCTCTGTCTCGAACTGCCCGGCCGTACGCGGACGTTGACGGTCGCGGGCCGCCGCTTCGAGGTCCGTGGCCACGCGGTGCTGCTGGAGGGCGAGTTGCGGCCCGTACCGCCCGCCGGGATGGCCCTGGTGAACGCGCTCGCCAAGCGGCCCGGCTGGGTCGTCTCGCGGGCCGATCTGCTGCGGGCCCTGCCGGGCGCGGGCAGTGACGAGCACGCCGTCGAGACGGCCATGACCCGGCTCCGTACGGCGCTGGGGGCGCCGGAGCTGATCCAGACGGTCGTCAAGCGCGGCTACCGGCTGGCACTGGACCCGGCGGCCGGCTCGAAGTACGGCGACGGGTGAACCGAACGTAAGGGGCGGGTGAACGTACGGCGGTGGGTGACCAGCGGCGGGTGACCGTCCGTCGATCGGGGTCACCGCTGCGGTACCGAACCGGAACCAGGCCGTCTATTTTAATCGGATGGTCAACGACTCCCTCCCGTTCCGGCCCGCGCGAGCGGCGGACGCCGGCCCTCTCGCCGAGGCGCTCCTGCGTAACAGGGACCACATGGGCCCCTCGTCTCCGCACCGCACGGCCGACTACTACACCCCGGAGGCGCAGGCCCATCTGCTGTCCGACCCCGCCCGCCTGCGCTGGCACTTCGTCGACGGGCGCGAGGTCGTCGGCCAGGCCACGCTCTCCACACTCGTCCTCGGGCCGTTCCGCAGCGCCAGCCTCGGCTACTGGATCGACGCCGCGTACACCGGCCGGGGACTGGCCACCCGCGCCGTCGACGAGGTCTGCCGGGCGGCGCTGGAGGATCTGGGACTGCACCGGATCGAGGCGAGCACGATGCCGTCCAACGCCGCCTCGGAGCGCGTCCTGCGCAAGTGCGGCTTCGAGCTGATCGGGACGGCGCCGCGCTATCTGCACATCGACGGCGCGTGGCGCGACCACCACCTCTTCCAGCGGATCCTGCACGACGGGCCGCCGAACACCGCGCCGTAGAACCGTAAGAGGGCATTCCGGTGGCCGGGGTTCCCTCCCGGGCGGAGAATTCACCGGCCGCGGTTGAAGTGAGGGCCCGCAGGAGGGGTTCCGGACGCGTTCCGGGGCATGCACTCTGGGAAGAACGCGGCAGGACGGTGACCGAGGCGGTGACAGGCACATGACTACGGGCGTGGGCTCGTACGAATGGCGATTCGACTCCGGGCGCGTCTGCCTGGATCTGGTCGCCACCGGGGAACCGGCCCCGAAGGGGTTCGACGAAGAGCCGCGGGGCGACGACGCCGGACTCCTCGGCCGGTGGCTCACCGGCTCCGGCCTGGTACCCCCGGATACCCCGCTGACCGGCGTCGACACCGGCTGGGTCCAGCGCTTCGCCGAACTGCGCGACTGCGTGGGCCAGTTGGTGCGCGCCGAGATCGACGGGCGGTACGCGGCGGCCGCGCTGGAGCGGGTCAACGCGCTCGCCGCCGACGCCCCGCCGGGCATCAGGGCCGTACGCGAGCCCGGCGGCGGCCTCGTCCGGACGCTGAGCGACGAGCCGGAGTGCGGCGCGCTCCTCGCGGTCGTGGCCAGGGACACCGTGGACCTGCTGACCGACCCGGTCGCGCGGGCGCGGCTGCGCCAGTGCGAGGGCGACAGCTGCCGGCGTGTGTATTTGGACACCTCGCGCGGGCGCCGGCGGCGCTGGTGCTCCAGCGAGGTGTGCGGCAACAGGGAGCGGGTCGCGAGACACCGGCGCCGGGCGGCGGTCGCCCGCGCCTGACCCCCGGCCGGGCCCGCGCCTGATCAGGCCCCGGGTCCGCCCCCGGCGCCCTCCCGTAAAAGATCTTGAAAGATTTCCGCTGCGCCGTTGAGTGCATCTCCCCACCGGTCCGTAAGTCACCAGTGATGGGAACAAGCAGCCGTCTCAAGGTCTCGACCCGGGAGGTTCAGGTGCGCAAGGATGCGGCCGTGGCCGACGACCGACCTCACCGGGCCCGGCACCGGAGCGAGGCACAGCGCACCAACGTCTCAGTCCCCGACGAGGAGTTGATGCGAGCCCTCTACCGGGAACATGCCGGACCCCTGCTCGCCTATGTCCTGCGCCTCGTCGCGGGCGACCGCCAACGGGCCGAGGACGTCGTGCAGGAGACGCTCATCCGTGCCTGGAAGAACGCCGGTCAGCTCAATCGGGCGACCGGCTCTGTCCGACCCTGGCTGGTGACGGTCGCCCGACGCATCGTCATCGACGGTCACCGCAGCCGGCAGGCCCGGCCGCAGGAGGTCGACCCGTCGCCGCTGGAGGTCATGCCCGCGGAGGACGAGATCGACAAGGCGTTGTGGCTGATGACGCTCTCTGATGCCCTCGATGATTTGACCCCCGCCCACCGGGAAGTTCTGGTGGAGACGTACTTCAAGGGACGCACGGTCAACGAGGCCGCCGAGACGCTCGGCATACCCAGTGGCACCGTGCGGTCGCGTGTGTTCTACGCGCTGCGTTCCATGAAGCTCGCTCTGGAGGAGAGGGGGGTCTCGGCATGACGACGTACGAGCAGTCCGGGCAGGGCGACGGCACGACCGCGCACGACGCGGCGGCGGCGTACGTGCTCGGCATTCTGGACGAAGCCGACGCCACCGCCTTCGAGGCGCACCTCGCCGGCTGCCACATCTGCGCGCTCCATCTGGAGGAGTTCGCGGGGATGGAGCCGATGCTGGCCATGCTGGCGGACAACCCGGACCCGTTCGGGCAGTCGTCGCCTTATCGCCGGTCCGACCCCTTCGCCGCCCAGCCGGCCGCACCCCCGACGGCGTCCCCGTTCGGGCGCGCCGCCACACCCGCGCCACCACCGTCGCCCGCCGTCGCCGTACAGCCCAGCCCGCGGCTCCTCGACCGGCTCGTCGACGAGGTCGCGGTCAAGCGCGCCAAGCGCAGACGCCGCTCGATGTATCTGGTCGCCGCGGCCGCCGCGCTCGTCATCGGCGGTCCCGCCGTCGCGGTCGTCGCCACCTCCGGTGACGGTGGCACGAGCAATCAGGCCGCGGACCCGCACCCCACCAGTCCCGCCGAGGACGCCTTCATGGAGCACATGCCGGAGAAGGTCGAGGCGACGGACCCGGTCACCAAGGTCAGCGCCACCGTCGGCATGGAGCCCAAGGGCTGGGGGACCCACGCGGCCCTGGAGCTGAAGAACGTCAAGGGACCGCTCAAGTGCAGCCTCATCGCCGTGTCCAAGACCGGTGAGGAGGAGGTCGTCACCTCGTGGGCCGTGCCGAAGTGGGGTTACGGCCTCCCGGACAGCACGCACGAGGTCGCGAAGAACCCGCTGTACGTGCACGGCGGCGCGGCCATGGACCGGAACGACATCGACCACTTCGAGGTCCGGACATTCGACGGGAAACGTCTGGTGGAGGTCGACGCCTGACATACCGGCCCCCTTCGCGTACGGTTGACGGCTGCCCAGTGCACGTCAGAAGGGGGCCTCGGTGGCCGCGCAGGATGCCGCTGTTGAATCCGCCGGATCGGTTGTCGATCCCGTACGGGACAAGGGAAACGACGCCATAAGCGACCCCGTGAACGGGACGGGGAAGGACCCCGCGCGCGCCGCGGGGCCCGACTCCGTCCGTGACCGCGAGATCGGTGTCGAGCAAGAACATCTCGACCAGGTCTACCGCCGTCTCGAAGAGAAGATCCACGAGGCGGAGTTCCTCATGAACGACGCCGCCAAACGCGGCCAGGTCGGCACACCCGGCGCGCTCGCCGAACGCGACGCGCAGGTGTTCCGGGCCGGAATCCATCTCAACCGGCTCAACAACGAGTTCGAGGACTTCCTCTTCGGCCGGGTCGACCTGCTGCCCGGCAAGGACGGCAAGAAGGGCCCCGACGGCGCGTACACCTCCGTCGAGCCCGCCGACGACGCCGTACGCGCCGACGACACCGCCGACATCGCCGAGACGCTGCACATCGGCCGGATCGGGGTCCTGGACTCCGACTACTCGCCGCTGGTCATCGACTGGCGCGCGCCGGCCGCCGCGCCGTTCTACCGCTCGACACCCGTCGACCCCGGCCGGGTCGTACGGCGCCGGGTCATCCGCTCCAAGGGCCGCAAGGTCCTCGGCGTCGAGGACGACCTGATGCGCCCGGAGCTGACCGCCACGCTGAACGGCGAGACGCTTCCCGTCATCGGCGACGGCGCGCTCATGGCGGCCCTCGGCCAGGCCCGCAGCCACACCATGCGGGACATCGTCTCCTCCATCCAGGCCGAGCAGGACCTGGTGATCAGGGCGCCCGCCGCGTCCGTCACCGAGGTGTCCGGCGGTCCCGGCACCGGCAAGACCGCCGTCGCGCTGCACCGCGCCGCCTATCTGCTGTACCAGGACCGGCGGCGGTACGCGGGCGGCATCCTCGTCGTCTCGCCTACGCCGCTGCTCGTCGCGTACACCGAAGGCGTGCTGCCGTCGCTCGGCGAGGAGGGGCAGGTCGCGATCCGCGCGGTCGGGTCGCTCGTGGACGGCGCGGAGGCCCTCGCCCACGACGAGCCCGCCGTGTCCCGCGTCAAGGGCTCGGCACGCATGCTGAAGGTGCTGCGCAAGGCGGCCCGCGGGGCCCTGGAGGGGGACCGGGCGCCCGCCGGAGGCCGCGGCGGGCGCGGCAGCCGTACGGCCGCCGGAGGGCCCGCCACCGGTCAACTCGCCTTCGGCGACGACGACCGGGGCCCGGCGCGCGGCGACAGCGGCAGCAACGCCGCCACCGGCGCCGCACGCGGCGGTACGTCCCCCGCACCGGGGCGCGCCGCCACACCCACCCGGCTGCGGGTGGTCGCGCTCGGCCGCCGGCTGGAGCTCGAGTCCGACGAGCTGCACCGCATCAGACAGTCCGTCCTCGGCGGCGCCGCGCCCGTCAACCTGCTGCGTCCACGCGCCCGCAAACTGCTCCTCGACGCGCTGTGGGCCAAGTCCGGCGCCGCGGCGCGGGCCGGGGACTACGTGGCCAAGGGCGACGCCGAACTGGCCGCCGAACTGCGCGGCGGCTTCGACGACGACGTGACGACCGAGGACAGCTTCATCGAGTTCCTGGACGCCTGGTGGCCCGAACTCACCCCGCGCGGCGTGCTCGCCGCGATGGCCGACGAGAGGCGCCTCGGCCGCTGGGCGCGCCGCATCCTCAACCCGAACGAGACCCGGAAGGTCGCCCGCTCGTTGCGGCGCGTCGGCCCCGACGGCACGGGCCCGCTGTCCGTGCACGACGTGGCGATCCTCGACGAGCTGGAGCAGCTGCTCGGCTCACCGCCCCGGCAGCGCAAGCGCCGCGAGCTGGACCCGCTGGACCAACTGACCGGGCTCGAAGAGCTGATGCCGCAGCGCGAGGAGTCGCAGCGGGAGCGCGCGGAGCGGCTGGCGGCCGAACGCACGGAGTACGCCCACGTCATCGTGGACGAGGCGCAGGACCTCACCCCGATGCAGTGGCGGATGGTCGGCCGCCGCGGCCGGCACGCCACCTGGACGGTGGTCGGCGACGCCGCCCAGTCGTCCTGGTCGGACCCGGACGAGGCGGCGGAGGCCCGCGACGAGGCCCTGGGCAACCGCCCGCGCCGTCACTTCACCCTCACCGTCAACTACCGCAACCCGGCCGAGATCGCGGCCCTCGCCGCGAAGGTCCTCGCGCTCGCGATGCCGGGCATGGAGTCCCCGACCGCCGTCCGCTCCACGGGCGTCGAGCCGCGCTTCAGCGCCGTACGGGACGGCGACCTGGCCGGAGCCGTACGGGAGGAGGCCGGGCGCCTGCTGGAGCGCGTCGACGGCACCATCGGCGTGGTCGTCGCGATGGGCCGCCGCGAACAGGCGGCGCGCTGGCTGGCGGGGCTCGGCGACCGGGTGGTGGCGCTCGGCAGCCTGGAGGCGAAGGGGCTGGAGTACGACGCGACGGTGGTCGTCTCGCCGGCGGAGATCGCCGACGAGTCCCCGGCCGGACTGCGGGTCCTGTACGTGGCCCTCACCCGCGCGACGCAACAGCTGACGGTCGTCTCGGCGGACCGTGACGACCCCGATGAGCAGGGAGTTCCCGACCTGCTCAGGGACTGATCGTCAAGTCGACTCGCGTACGGGAATCACTTTCCCGGGCTGTTTGTTAGCCTGGTGTTGGCACCGGCTCGATCCAAGCCCCCGGGCCCAACCTTCGTCGCTTCGAGCGACCACTTGCCGCGAGGCGAGCATGGCGGGTCGGTGCCATCTTTTTCTTCATAGTGTTCACGGACATTCACCGGAATACGTCTTCACACCAGCGGGTCCGCGTCACACACTGACGCGGACCCGCTGCTGTTCGTCCGGCCCTCCACCCCCGTTACCGCCTACCAGCAGGTAGGTGCGACCATCGGACGGTCCCGCCGGACGCCAGGCGCGAGGTGGTGCGGCAAGTGAAGCCAGTGAAAGCAGAGGAACACGGTCATGGCAACGGCGCCAAGCGTCTCGTATTCGATGACGGTCAGGCTGGAAGTGCCCGCGAGCGGCACCGCGGTCTCCCAGCTGACCACGGCCGTGGAATCCTCCGGCGGCTCGGTGACCGGTCTGGACGTCACCGCGTCCGGCCACGAGAAGCTGCGGATCGACGTCACGATCGCCGCCAGCTCCACCAGCCACGCGGACGAGATCGTCGAGGAACTGCGGGGCATCGAGGGCGTCACCCTCGGCAAGGTCTCCGACCGTACGTTCCTGATGCACCTCGGCGGCAAGATCGAGATGCAGTCCAAGCACCCCATCCGCAACCGTGACGATCTCTCCATGATCTACACGCCGGGTGTGGCCCGCGTCTGCATGGCGATCGCCGAGAACCCCGAGGACGCCCGCAGACTCACCATCAAGCGCAACTCCGTCGCGGTCGTCACCGACGGCTCCGCGGTGCTGGGCCTCGGCAACATCGGCCCGATGGCCGCGCTGCCCGTCATGGAGGGCAAGGCGGCCCTCTTCAAGCGGTTCGCGGGGATCGACGCCTGGCCGATCTGCCTGGACACCCAGGACACCGACGAGATTGTCGCCATCGTCAAGGCGATCGCGCCGGGCTTCGCCGGGATCAACCTTGAGGACATCTCCGCCCCCCGCTGCTTCGAGATCGAGGCGCGGCTGCGCGAGGCCCTGGACATCCCGGTCTTCCACGACGACCAGCACGGCACGGCCATCGTGGTGCTCGCCGCGCTCACCAACGCCCTGCGCGTCGTCGGCAAGGCGATCGGGGACGTACGGGTCGTCATGTCGGGCGCGGGTGCGGCCGGTACAGCGATTCTGAAACTTCTTATCGCGGCCGGCGTCAAGCACACCGTCGTCGCCGACATCCACGGAGTGGTCCACGCCGGCCGTGCCGACCTGGTGTCCGCGGCGGCCGAATCGCCCCTGCGCTGGATCGCCGACAACACCAACCCGGAGGGTGTCACCGGCACCCTCAAGGAGGCCGTCGTCGACGCCGACGTCTTCATCGGTGTGTCGGCGCCGAACGTGCTGGACGGCGCGGACGTCGCGGCCATGGCGGACGGCGCGATCGTCTTCGCGCTGGCCAACCCCGACCCGGAGGTC
Organism: Streptomyces sp. NPDC057307; assembly: GCF_042667665.1. NCBI lineage: Bacteria > Bacillati > Actinomycetota > Actinomycetes > Kitasatosporales > Streptomycetaceae > Streptomyces > Streptomyces sp. NPDC057307. Next base: position 60,633 of record NZ_JBHUZM010000037.1, read on the forward strand.
GACCCCACAATCGCCCGCGAGACAGCGGCAGTTGTGGCCACGGGACGCTCCGACTTCCCCAACCAGATCAACAACGTCCTGGTCTTCCCGGGCGTCTTCCGCGGGCTCCTCGACGCCCAGTCGCGCGCCGTCAACACGGAGATGATGCTGGCCGCCGCGGCGGCCCTCGCGGACGTCGTCACGGGGGACGAACTCAACCCGAACTACATCGTCCCCTCGGTGTTCAACGACAAGGTCGCCGGAGCCGTCGCGGGGGCCGTACGCACCGCCGCCAAGGCCGCCGGTGACGTTGTGACAGGCGCCACGTCCGTCTGACGCCCGGCGCGTCGCGATTCGCGGCACCGTGAACCCACCTCTAGGGTGGCGGACCATGAGCCCGCTGCTCCAAGGGGGTTTCAGGGCCCGGATTGGCTTTCCCGCCGCTGGTGGGGGCAGGATGCTTTCTCAAGGACTATGTCCAGGGGATACCCCACTGGGGCGCGAAGACCTGAAGGACAGACCCGGTCACAGGGACTGTCAGAGGGTCCTGGCAGCATCGGCTTCGATCTCACGCCTCACACGCAAGAAGAACACGGGAGTAACAACATGAACCGCAGTGAGCTGGTGGCCGCCCTGGCCGACCGCGCCGAGGTGACTCGCAAGGATGCCGACGCCGTGCTGGCCGCCCTCGCCGAGACCGTTGGCGAGATCGTCGCCAAGGGCGACGAGAAGGTCACCATCCCCGGCTTCCTGACCTTCGAGCGCACCCACCGTGCCGCTCGCACCGCTCGTAACCCGCAGACCGGCGACCCGATCCAGATCCCGGCCGGCTACAGCGTGAAGGTCTCCGCGGGCTCCAAGCTCAAGGAAGCCGCCAAGGGCAAGTAACCCTCAGGCACAGCAGAAGGGCGGCCACCCCGACCGGGG
>NZ_JBHUZM010000038.1:0-58569 GCF_042667665.1 Streptomyces sp. NPDC057307
CGGGTACGCACCCGCGGCCCCTCCGGCGAACGACGACACGCGCCTCAGTCGTTGTCGACGTCGAACGGGTCGGCCACCGGCCGGCCCGTCAAGTGCTTGCCCAGCGCGAGGAAGCTGCGCGAGAGGTGCCACTCCGTGGCCTTCGCCAGCGCGTCACCGTCGCCGAGCCGGGCCGCCGCCAGCATGGAGCGGTGTTCGTTGGAGGTCTCGTCGGCCCGGTCGTGGAGCACCTGGAGCACGTCCCAGGGGAACTTCTGCCAGAGCTGGTCGATCTCCGCGGCCAGCCCCTCGTTGCCGCACTTGGCGTAGAAGAGGAAGTGGAACTGGTAGTTGGCCGCGTTCAGCCGCGCCCGGTCCCCCTCCTCCGCCGCCTGCTCCATGTCGGTGACCAGCCGCTCGGCGAGGTCGATGTCCAGCGGCGAGAGCCGCCGGGCGGCCCGCTGCATCGCGTACGGCTCCACGAGACGCCGCAGCAGATAGACGGTCTTGACCTGCTCGTAGTCCGCGTCCGCGACCCGGACGCCCTTGTGCGGCTCGCCGACCAGCACCCCCTCGGCCTCCAGCAGCCGCAGCGCCTCGCGGACCGGGGTGATGCTCGTGTCGAACATCGCGGCGAGCACGTCCTGCTGGATACGGCTGCCCCGGGGCAGCTCGCCCTCGCTGATCATCCGCCGCAGTTCGGTGGCGATGCGGTCCCGCTTCGTGGGCGCTTTCGCCGGTTTCGGCACGGTCTTGGCGACGCGCTTGGGTACGACGCCGTCAGTCGTGGCGGTCTTGGTTCGTCGGGACTGCGGCGGCATGTCGTGGTCCTTCTGTCGTGGGCGCTCGGGGAGCGGTGGGGGAGCGGGCGAGGTGCGGGCGGGGTGCGGGGCGGCGCGCTCGACGAGTGTCCCATCGAACGGAACGGACCAGTGTGGCGCGGCGAATTGACGGAGGGACCTCAGTCGGCGGGTGCCGTGCGGATCCCGTCGTGGAAGGCGGTGAGCACGGCGGCGAAGGCCGCCGGCTCGTCCAGGTAGGCGACATGACCCGCACCGGGCACGACGGCGCTGATGCCGCCGAGCCGGCCGGCGAGCGATTCGGCCGCGGTGGCGGCGACCCGGTGGTCCCGCGCGCCGCGCAGCACCTGACAGGGCAGCCCGAGCGGAGTGGCCGGGGCGTGCGTGGCCCAGCCGAGTGTGGCGCGCAGGGAGTCGAGCAGGACCTCGGGCCGGGTGCCCGCCATCGCGCGGCGCAGCAGGTCACGGTGGCCGGGGTCGGCGGACAGGAGCGTGCTGTCGACGTAGTTGCGGGCGAAGAGGTCCGCGCCGTCGCGCTCCAGCGCGGCCCGGGTGTCCGCCGGGCGGCGGGCCGCCTCGGCGCCGTCGGCCGGGGGGAACCCGACCAGCGTCAGCGCACGCACCCGGTCCGGGTGCCGCCGGGCCAGGGCGAGCGCGACGAGCGCGCCGAGTCCGGACCCGACGACGTCCACGGACTCGCCGTCATGGGCGGACACGGCCGCGCGCACCGCCCCGTCCACGGTGAACGGCTCGGTGGCGCGGGCCCCGTGGCCCGGCAGATCGAGCGCCTTCAACTGCCGCCCGCCCACGCCGAGATGACCCAGCGCGGGTCCCCAGGTCGCGGCGTCGCCGCCCCAGGTGTGCAGCAGGAGAAGCGGGGTCGCCCTCGTCGTCATAGGCACCTCATACCAAGATGATGCATTTTCCAGTTTCTGAAGTATAGCTATTGCGTGTCAGGCATCTTAGACCCAGAATCCCCACTATGACCACGATCAAATCGGTGCGCCAAGCCATACCGGCCGGCGACGGCGACGACACCGGAGCGAATGCCGGTGCCGATGCCGGAGCGACTGCCGGAGCCGGTGCCACGGTGCTGCTGGACGGGCTGACCATGCGATTCGGTGAGCGCACGGTCTCCCAAGACATCAACCTGACCATCGGCGCCGGCGAGGTGCTCTCCATCGTCGGACCGTCCGGCTGCGGCAAGACCACCCTCCTGAGAGCGGTGGCCGGTCTCATCCCGCCGGCCGAGGGCGCGGTCCGTATCGACGGCCGCGTCGTGGACGGCACGCCGGACGGCGTGGCCATGGTCTTCCAGCACTTCGGCCTCTTCCCCTGGAAGACGGTCGAGTCGAACGTCGCCTACGCGCTACGCGTGCGGGGGACAGGAAAGAAGGAAGCGCTCGACCGGGCCCGGGAGCTGATCACCCTCGTCGGGCTCGACGGCTTCGAGAAGTCGTACCCGCACCAGCTGTCGGGCGGTATGCAGCAGCGCACCGGCCTGGCCAGGGCGCTGGCCGTACGCCCCCGGCTGCTCCTCATGGACGAGCCCTTCGGCGCGCTGGACGCCCAGACACGCGAGGTACTCCAGTTCGAACTGCTGCGCATCTGGCAGGACCACCCCGTGACGATGCTGTTCGTCACCCACTCGATCGACGAGGCCGTCCTCTTCGGGAACCGGATCGCCGTACTGGGCGGCCGGCCCAGCGGCGTCGCCGAGCTGATCGACGTAAAGCTTCCACAGGACCGGGAGCGGGACCGTTCCGTACTGGCGACGCCGGAGTTCCTGGCGATCCGCGAGCGCGTCTGGTCCCTGATCATGAACGCCGAATCGGGCCGCTAGCCACACCGCCCGCCCCACCCGCGGGCCCCACGCACCCGCCCCCACGCCTCGCTCGCCCCCACGCACCCGCCACACCCACCCTCAGCCAGCCCCGCCCGCCGTGCACCGTCGCGCGGAAGAAGAAGGAGCAACTCTCATGAAGATTCCGCGGCGCAGGTCCGCCCTGGTCGGTGCGGCCACCGTCCTCGCTCTCGTCGGTGTCCTCTCCGGCTGCGGCGACAGCGGCTCCGACACGGCGGCGGGTTCCGCCTCGGGCGGCGGCGGCAAGATGACGATCGGCGTGCCGGGCATCCCGCCCATCTTCCTCAACACCGTGATGTACGTGGGCGAGAAGCAGGGCTTCTTCAAGGACCGCGGCCTCGACGTGACCCTGCGCCCGCTCACCACCGGCGCCGACGTCGGCCGCGCGGTGCAGAGCGGCGAGATCCAGGGCGGCATCATCGGCACCCCGGGCGCCGTCGCCCTGCGGGCCACCGGCGGCTCTGTCGTCTCCGTGATGGGCTTCCCCAAGCCGACCTACCTGCTGGCCAGCACCGACCCGGGCGTCACGACCTGTGAGTCGGTCAAGGGCAAGACGGTCGCCGTGGACGCGGTCGGCGCCCCGAAGGCCCTCGCCCTGGCCGGCATGCTCAAGAGCTGCGGACTCGGCCCCAAGGACGTCAGCACGATCAACGTGGGCGGTCCGCCGACGGTCGACGCGCTGGTGGCCGGGCAGGTCAAGGTCGCCGTACTGCACCCGGACGAACTCGCCACCGTACGGGAGAAGATCAAGCCCGGCACGAAGGCCGAGGAGATCATGACGCTGGCCGGCGTCGACCCGCTGGAGCACTACACGGTGCTCGTCGCGCCCAAGAGCGCGCTGGACGGCGCGGCCCGCGAGCAGTGGGTCGACATGGTCGCCGCCGTACGCGAGTCCGTCGCCTACATGAACGACCCGGCCAACCTCAAGGAGGTCGCGGCCGTGGCCGCGAGCGTCACCAAGGAGCCGGCGAGCGTCACCGAGGCGGCGCTGCCCACGTTCCTCTCGCTGGGCGTCTGGCCCAAGTCGGGCGACGGCCTGGACCGTGACGCCATCGAGCACACCATCGAGGGCGCCGTGGCCGCCGGCAACGTCCCCAAGCAGAAGGCGCCGACGTACGACGACATGGTCGACCCGTCCGTGTTCGCCGACGCGACGGGCAAGTGATGGGTATGTCCCCGGCCACCCGTGGGGCCGCCCACCGGTCCACCTCCGCGCCACCGGGCCCGGCCGCCGCACCCTCCGCCGCCACGTCCGCCGCACCGGCGGAGGCCCCGGCCGAACCCGGGACCGCACCCCCGGCCGGCCCGAGGCTGACGCGCCGCGTCACCCGCCGGCTGATACCGCTCGCCATCTCCGCCGCCGGTCTGCTCGTCGGACTCGGCCTCTGGCAGTGGGCCGGACAGCGCGACCCCGTCCTCTTCGCCACCCCCGGCCGCTCGCTCTCCGCGCTGGCCACCATCACCGAGGACGGCACGCTGCCCAGCGCGCTGCTCTCGTCGGGCCGGCTGCTCGTCGTCGGACTCGCCCTCGCGATCGTCGCCGGGGTCGGCTTCGGCCTGCTGCTCTCCCGGGCCCGGCTGCTGCGCAGCAGCACCGACTGGCTGCTGTTCGCCCTCCAGTCCGTACCGATCGTGGCCCTGGCCCCGCTGATCCTGTCGGCGTTCGGCTTCGGACTGCCGGCCAAGACGCTGGTGGTGTTCCTGACCGCGGTGTTCCCCATCGCCGTCAACACGGCGGAAGGCGCACACCGGGTGCCGGCCACCCTGCTCGAAGTCGCGCGCACGTTCCGCAGCAGCGAGTGGCGGATCTGGAAGGACGTCCTGCTGCCGCACACCGTGCCGTACGCCATGACCGGTGTACGGCAGGGCATCGCGATGGCCTTCGTCGGCACCCTCGCCGCCGAGTTCTTCCTCAACGCCAGCGGCGTGGGCGGGCTGTTGCTCGCCGCGAGCACCCGGTTCGACTCGGCCACCGTGCTCGGACTGACCCTGCTGGTGTCGGTCCTGGCGGTCGCCCTCATGGGCGTCGGCCGGGCCGTCGAGGGCTACTTCGCACGGTGGCGGGAGGTGAAGTCATGACCCCGGAAGCGCTGACCAAGTCGCCCGCGTCCGCCGTCGCACCCGCGCCCGTACGGCCCCCGAAACGGCCCCGGCGCACCGACCGGCCCGTCGGCCGCCGCGCCGACATGCTCGGGAAACTGACCGTCGCCGCCCTCGTCCTGGCCGTCTGGGAACTCTCCGTACGGCTGTGGCTGCCCGACTATCTGCCCACCCCCAGCGGCGTCGCCGGGGCCGCCTGGCCGACCCTGACCTCGCCGGACTTCCGCACGGCGTTCGGCGAGACCCTGGGCGGCGTGCTGCTCGGCCTGCTCATCGGCTGCGTCGCGGGAACCGCACTCGGTCTCGCCGTCGGACGGGTGCCGTGGCTGCGCCACCTCACCTCGCCGTACGTCAGCGGCCTCTACGCCATGCCGATGCTCGCGATCGTCCCGATGGCGACGATCTGGCTGGGCTACTCCAGCCAGACCCGGCTGGCCGTCATCGCCCTCTCGGCGTTCCTGCCCTGCGTGGTCAGCACGGGCGACGGCGCCAGGAACGTACCGGTCCAACTGTCCGAACTCGCCCAGATGCTGCGGCTGTCCCGCCCCCGGGTGGTGGTCGACGTACTGCTGCCGGCCACCCTCCCGTTCGTCGTCGCCGGCGTTCAGGTCGCCGTCGGCCGGGCGCTGGTCGGCGCGGTGGCGGTGGAGTTCCTCGCCAGCCTGCCGGGTCTCGGCACGTTCATCCTCACCAACGCCCGCTCGTTCGACCAGGACGCCGCGTTCGTCGCCGTCCTCGTGCTGGCCGTGCTCGGCATCGCCGCGCGCACCGGGACCGAGGCGGCACTGCGCCGGCTCGCGCCCTGGCATCTGCACGTCAACCGCTGACCGGCCGACAGGCCCGCAGCCCCCAGAACAGCAAGGAGCAGGAAATGCCCGACGACGGCGACGCACGGCGGCCGTTCCGGACCGAGATCGTCCGCGGCATGCGGGTCGAGTGGGACGTGCCCGTGGAGATGGACGACGGGATCGTCCTGCGCGCGGACGTGTTCCGCCCGCTGACCGACGGCCCCGTACCGGTGATCATGACCTACGGCCCGTACGCGAAGGGCCTGCCCTTCGAGCGCGGCTACCCCAGCGCGTGGGAGGCCATGGCGCGGGACCATCCCGACACCGTGGCCGGCACCTCGAACACGTACCAGAACTGGGAAGTCGTCGACCCGGAGAAATGGGTGCCGGACGGCTACGCGTGCGTGCGCGTCGACTCGCGGGGAACCGGCCGCTCACCGGGCCGCGTCGACCCGTTCTCGCCGCGCGAGACCCGGGACTTCCACGACTGCGTCGAATGGGCGGGCACCCGCGACTGGAGCAACGGACGCGTCGGCCTCAACGGCATCTCCTACTACGCCATGAACCAGTGGCAGGTCGCCTCCCTGCGGCCGCCGCACCTCGCCGCGATCTGCCCGTGGGAAGGCGCGTCGGACTTCTACCGCGACGGCTCCTACCAAGGAGGCATCCGCTCCACCTTCTGGGACCACTGGTACGACATGCAGGTCAAGACCGTGCAGTACGGCGTCGGCGAGACCGGCGGCCGCAACCCCAGCACGGGGCAGCTCATCTGCGGCGACGACCTCCTCGACACGGCCGAACTGGCCAAGAACCGCACCGACCTGGGCGCCGACATCGCCGCGCACCCCTTCCACGACGCGTACCACCGGGACCGGTCGGCCGACTGGGACGCCATCGACGTGCCGGTCCTGAGCTGTGGCAACTGGGGCGGCCAGGGCCTGCATCTGCGCGGCAACGTGGAGGGCTTCGTACGGGCCGCGTCCGAAGCCAAGTGGCTGGAGATGCACGGCCACGCGCACTGGCCGCTGTTCTACACCGACTACGGCGTCGACCTCCAGAAGCGTTTCTTCGACCGCTATCTCAAGGACGAGGCCAACGGCTGGGAGGACCGCCCGGCGGTGCAACTGCAGATCCGGCACGTCGACGCGACCTTCACGGAGCGCGGCGAGGACGCCTGGCCGCTGCCGTCCACGCGGTGGACGAAACTCCATCTGGACGCCGCCGGTTCGACCCTCGGCGCCGAGACACCGGCCGGCGGGGCGTCGGCGGAGTTCGCCGCGCTCGGCGACGGACTGGAGTTCAGCACCCCGCCGCTCACCGAGGAGACCGAGATCACCGGGCCCCTGGCGGCCAAGCTGTACGTCTCCACCAGCACCACCGACGCCGACCTGTTCCTCGTCGTACGGGTCTACTCACCCACCGGCGACGAGGTCGTCTTCCAGGGCGCGCTCGACCCGCACACCCCCGTCGCCCAGGGCTGGCTCCGGGCGTCCCACCGCCGCCTCGACCCCGAACTGTCCACCGCCCACCGCCCCTACCACCCGCACGACCGCGCCGAGCCGCTGGTGCCGGGGGAGGTGCACGAACTCGACATCGAGATCCTCCCGACCTGTCTGGTCGTCCCGGCCGGCTACCGGATCGCACTCCAGATACGGGGCAAGGACTACGTCTACCCGGGCCCCAGCGCCCGGCTGTCCAACCTGAAGAACGACCTCACCGGCTGCGGTCCGTTCCTGCACAACGACGACCACGACCGGGTGGCGGGCACCTACGACGGCCGGACGACGGTCCACACGGGCGGCGACCACGCGTCGTACCTGCTGCTGCCGGTGATCCCGAAGAGGCCCTAGGACCTGTCTTCAAAGTAGCGCCGTCCGCCCGTAGGGCGGGGCCTGCGGCGTCTGGTGCGGTGCATCGCAAGGCGGAGGATCGGCCTCGTACTGGGCGTACTTGGTCGACTCCGACAACGCGGCGAGGTGCCGTGCCAGGCGTCGCAGGCCAGGCGGGACTTTGAAGACAGGGCCTAGGAATCGAAGCGCTCCACGCGCACCGCGCACACCTTGAACTCCGGCATCCGGGACGTCGGGTCGAGCGCCGGGTTCGTCAGGTTGTTCGCCCGGCCCTCGCCCGGCCAGTGGAACGGCATGAAGACCGTGTCCGCGCGGATCGCGGTCGTGATCCGCGCCGGCGCGACCGCCCTTCCGCGCCGTGACACCACGGCGAGCCGGTCGCCCTCGGCCACCCCGAGCCGCTCGGCGAGCCGTGGGTGCAGCTCCACGAAGGGGCCCGGCGCGGCGGCGTTCAGCTCGGCCACGCGCCGGGTCTGGGCGCCCGACTGGTACTGCGAGACGACCCGCCCCGTCGTGAGCAGCACCGGATACTCCGCGTCCGTCTCCTCGGCGGCCGGGCGATGGACCACGGGGACGAAGCGGGCCCGCCCGTCGTCCGTCGCGAACCGGTCGAGGAAGAGGCGCGGTGTGCCGGGATGGCTCTCCTCGGGGCACGGCCAGAACACCCCGTCCTCCGCCGCGATCCGCCGGTAGGTGATCCCCGAGTAGTCGGCCGGACCGCCCGCCGACGCCTGGCGCAACTCCTCGAAGACCTCCTCCGGATCCGCCGGAAACCCCTTCTCATGACCGAGCAGCCCCGCCAGCCCGTGCAGCACCTGAAGATCGCTCCGTACGCCCGACGGCGGCGTGATCGCCCGGCGCCGCAGCAGGACCCGCCCCTCCAGGCTCGTCGTCGTCCCCGTCTCCTCCGCCCACTGCGCCACCGGCAGCACGACATCGGCGAGCGCCGCCGTCTCCGAGAGCACCACGTCCGCCACGGCCAGGAAGTCCAGCGAACGCAGCCGCCCCTCGATGTGCGCGGCGCGCGGCGCCGAGACGACCGGGTTCGAACCCATCAGCAGCAGCGCCTTCACCTCACCGCCGAGCGCGTCGAGCAGTTCGTACGCGCTGCGCCCCGGCCCCGGCAGCGCGTCGGGAGCCACCCCCCACACCCGCGCCACATGCTCCCGCGCGGCCGGGTCCGTCAGCTTCCGGTAGCCCGGCAACTGGTCGGCCTTCTGGCCGTGTTCACGCCCGCCCTGGCCGTTGCCCTGACCGGTGAGACAGCCGTAGCCGGACAGCGGCCGACCAGCGCGGCCCGTCGCGAGACAGAGGTTGATCCAGGCGCCCACGGTGTCGGTGCCCTTGGAGTGCTGCTCCGGCCCGCGCGCCGTGAGCACCATGCCCGTCGGCGCGTCGCAGAACAGCCGCACCGCCTCGCGGAGTTGGGGCACCGGGACCCCCGTGATCCGTTCGACGTGCTCCGGCCAGTGCGCCATCACCGCCGCCCTGGCCGCCGGCCAGCCCGTCGTACGCTCCCGCACGAACTCCTCGTCCGTCCGGCCCCCCGCCACCACCAGGTGCGCCAGGCCCAGCGCCAACGCCAGATCCGTGCCGGGCCGGGGCGCCAGATGGAGGTCCGCCTGCTCGGCGGTTCTCGTCCTGCGCGGGTCCACCACGATCAACGTGCCGCCGTTCTCGCGCAGTTCGGTCAGATACCGCAGCGCGGGCGGCATCGTCTCGGCGAGATTCGAACCGACCAGGATCACGCATCCCGTACGCGCGATGTCGTCGAGCGGGAACGGCAGCCCCCGGTCCAGCCCGAACGCCCGCTGATGCGCGGCGGCCGCCGACGACATGCAGAAGCGCCCGTTGTAGTCGATCTGCGAGGTCCCGAGCACGACGCGGGCGAACTTGCCGAGCGCGTAAGCCTTCTCGTTGGTCAGCCCGCCCCCGCCGAACACGCCCACCGCGTCCGGCCCGTGGTCCGTGCGCGTCCGCGCGAGCCCGTCGGCGACGGCGCCCAACGCCTCGTCCCAGCCGGCGGGTTCGAGCGGGCCGCCCGGGGACCGCCGGACGAGCGGTTCGGTGAGCCGCACCCGCGAGGACAGCACGGCCGGCGCCGTACGCCCCTTGCCGCACAGCGCGCCGCGGTTGACGGGGAAGTCGGCGCGCTCGACGACCTCCACACCGGCGCCGTCCGGCGCCCGCCGCAGCCCCATCCCGCACTGCAACGCGCAGTAGGGGCAGTGCGTCGGGACGGCGTCGGTCACGGCTCCATCGGTCGTCATGGCCAAAGCGTGCGTTCACGGTGTTACGCCCCCGCCCGTACGCGGTTACGCCCCCGACACGCGCACCTCCCGCACGACGCCCCGCCGCTGTGAGGACGCTCTCACCGCTGTGAGGACGCTCTCACCCGGCCAGCGCCTCGCGTACACCCGTCTCGACCGGGCCGAGGAAGTGCGGATCGGGCCGCGTCACCGCGTCGAGCGCCGCCTTGCCCGCCGCCGCCAACTCCCGCACTCCGCCGTAGTACCAGGTGACGTCCCGCCGCTCGGCGACCCCGACACCGTACGAATCGACGCCCGCCGCCCGGCAGAGCGCGACCGCGCGCCGCACATGGAAGTCCTGCGTCACCAGCACCGCCCGCTCGACGCCGAAGATCTTCTTCGCCCGGACGCAGCTGTCCCACGTGTCGAAGCCCGCGAAGTCGCTGACGATCCGGTCGTCCGGCACGCCACGCGCCGTCAGATACGTCCGCATGGCGTCCGGCTCGTCGTACTCCTCCCGGCTGTTGTCCCCGGTGACGAGCACGACCTTCACCTTTCCGCCCTCGTACAACTCGGCGGCGGCGTCGAGACGGTGCGCCAGATACGGCGTCGGCGCGCCCTCGCGCAGACCGGCCCCGAAGACGACCGCGACGTCCCGCGCCGGTACGTCGGCGAGCGTACGGACATGGGCGTCGGCCGTCGTGTACAGCCATGTCGCGGGCACGAGCGCCAGCGCGCATCCGAGCATGACGGCCTGCAACCCACGCCGCTGCCCCCGCCGGGTCCTCGGCAGCCGCACCACCTTCCGCAGCCGCACCACCCCTCGCAGCCGTACCGCTCGCAGCCGAACGGCGGTCAGCGCCTTCCGCAGCCGTGCCGTCGTCGGCGTCTTCGGCATGAACATGAGCCCCCATCATCCGTACGTACGAAGTACGTACTCGGTACGACGATCGGCACCGCCGAAGAGTTCGCCACGCGCCCCTCCCGTCTGTGAGCACCCCGAAAACCCCCACGACACACCCGGCAACCATCCGGCAACGTCCGCCCCACAGGATCGCCCCATGGAAGAGCCGCCCACCCTCGCGCCCGCCTCCGCGCCCACCCTCGTCGTCGTCGCCCACGGCAGCCGCGACCCCCGTGCCCTGCGCACCGTCAGGGCCCTGCTGCGACGCGTCCAGCGGCAGAGGCCCGGCCTCACCGTCCGGCTCGGGCACATCGAGATCGAGCAGCCGTCCCTCACCGACACGCTCGCCTCCTTGGGAGGCGGCCGGGCCGTACTCGTACCGCTGCTGCTCGGACCCGGGCACCACGTCGGGTACGACCTGCCGCGCGCGGCCGCCGCCGCACCCCGGCTGCGCACCACGATCGCCGCGCCCCTCGGCCCGCACCCGCTGCTGGCCCGGGCGCTGCACGCGCGCCTGGTGGAGGCCGGCTGGCGCGACGAGGCGCACCGTGCGAACGACACCGGCGTCGTACTCGCCGCCGCCGGATCACGCGACCCCCGGTCGGCCGCCGCCACCCGCCGTACGGCCGCGCTGCTGAGCGCGCGGCTCGGCGGGGTGCCCGTCGTCCCCGCGTACGCGTCGGCCGCCGCGCCCACCGTCCCCGACGCCGTACGGGACCTGGCCGCACGCGGGCGGAGCCGGATCGCGCTGGCGTCGTACTTCACCGCCCCCGGCCACTTCGCCACCCGCTCCGCCGCCCACGCCCCCTGGATCGCCGCCGCCCCGCTCGGCGACCACCCGGACCTGGCGCACCTCCTCCTGCACCGATACGACGAGTGCCAGGAGGAGGCGCGGACCCGCCCGGACCCGGACCCGGTTACCTTCGATGCATGGAAGGCATCACCGCACCTCACGACGACAGCGCCTACGACGAGGCGGACACCGCACGTTTCTCGGCCGAGCCCGACAAGCGCCCCGGCCGCACCGCCTTCCAGCGCGACCGCGCCCGCGTCCTGCACTCCTCCGCCCTGCGTCGTCTCGCCGGCAAGACCCAGGTGGTGACCCCCGGCTCGCAGAGCCGGGAGTGGGACGCCAGCCCGCGCACCCGGCTGACGCACTCCCTGGAGTGCGCCCAGGTGGGCCGGGAACTCGGCGCCGCGCTCGGCTGCGACCCGGACCTCGTCGAGACGGCGTGCCTCTCGCACGACATGGGCCATCCGCCGTTCGGCCACAACGGCGAACAGGTGCTGAACGACTTCGCGAAGGACTGCGGCGGCTTCGAGGGCAACGCCCAGTCGCTGCGGCTGCTCACCCGTATCGAGCCGAAGCGTTTCGTCCGCGCCGACTCGGTGTCCCCGGCCGTCACCGCGCCCCGGGCCGAGGCGGCCGTCGAAGCCGGCGGCGGCGCCCGCCTCGTCAGCGTCGGCCTCAACCTCACCCGCGCCGTCCTCGACGCCGCGACGAAGTACCCCTGGCCGCAGGGTGCCCACCCCACCGACCCCGGCTCGGTGAAGTTCGGTGTGTACGAGGACGACCTGCCGGTCTTCGAATGGGCCAGGCGCGGCGCCCCGCCGAACCGCACCTGCTTCGAGGCGCAGGTCATGGACTGGGCCGACGACGTCGCGTACTCGGTGCACGACTTCGAGGACGGTCTGCACGCCGGCCACATCGACCCGAAGACGCTCCTCTCCGGGCCCGAACGGGACGAGGTCTGGGCGGTCGCGATCGGCCGCTACGTACCGCACGACACCGACCCGCACCAACTGGCCGCCGCGCTCGACCGCCTCATGGCCGAGGAGTGGTGGCCGCACGGCTACGACGGGACGGCCGTCGCCCAGGCCAGGCTCAAGGACGCCACCAGCCAGCTCATCGGCCGGTTCTGTCTCGCCGCCGAGGGCGCGACCCGGGTGGAGTACGGCACCGGCCGGCTCACCCGCTACGGCGCCTCGCTGGTCGTCCCGCGCGGGGCGCGCGACGAGTGCGCCGTACTGAAAGCCGTCGCCCACCGCTATGTGATGCAGCGCGCCGACCAGGAGTCCCTCCGCGCGGACCAGCGCATCGTCCTCGCCGAACTCGCCTGGACACTCACGGCCCGCGCCCCCGACGGGCTGGATCCCCAGTTCCGCGCCCTGTTCGAGACGGCGTCCGACGACCGCGCCCGCAAGCGTGTGATCGTCGACCAGATCGCCTCTCTCACAGACGCCGCGGCGCGCTCCCTCCACACGGCTCTCACCGGACGCACCTGACCGCCGTGGACCGCGACAAGAGCGCCCCGCACCCCGCACCCGTCATATTCAGCCAACGGCCGAAGCGGGCCGAGCCGCCCCGCCATGGGGTGACGCGTGTAGCAAGGTAGCCACATCAAGCCGGAACCATGCCCGTGGAGCCTCCCCTCTTTCGCCATCACGCTCCGTGCGGGACGCTCACAGATGGCGGCAGCGTAACGAGGAGGCATCAAGTGGTCGACGCACATCGGACATTCGTCATCGTCGGTGGTGGGCTCGCCGGGGCGAAGGCCGCGGAAACCCTCCGTTCCGACGGATTCACCGGCCGAGTGATCGTCATCGGGGACGAGGGAGACCACCCCTACGAACGCCCCCCGCTGTCCAAGGGCTTTCTGACCGGCAAGGAGGAGCGCGAGAGCGTCTTCGTCCACGAACCCGCCTGGTACGCCCGGCACCAGGTGGAGCTGCACCTCGGCCAGACGGTCACCGAGGTCGACCGCGAATCCCGCTGCGTCCACCTCGGCGACGGCACCTCCGTGCGCTACGACAAACTGCTCCTCACCACCGGCTCCGAACCGCGCCGCCTCGACATCCCCGGCACCGACCTCGCGGGCGTCCACCATCTGCGCAGGCTCGCCCACGCCGACCGGCTGCGCCACGTCCTGAGCGCCCTCGGCCGCGACAACGGCCATCTGGTCATCGCCGGCGGCGGCTGGATCGGCCTGGAGGTCGCCGCGGCCGCGCGCGGGTACGGCGCCGAGGTCACCGTCGTCGAGCCGCACCCGACCCCGCTCCACCAGGTCATCGGCCCGGAGCTGGGCCAGCTCTTCACCGAACTCCACAGCGAGCACGGCGTACGGTTCCACTTCGGCGCCCGGCTCACCGAGATCGTCGGCCAGGACGGCATGGTCCTCTCCGTCCGTACGGACGACGGCGAGGAGCACATGGCGCACGACGTGCTCGCCGCGATCGGCGCCGCGCCCCGTACGGGTCTCGCCGAGGCCGCCGGACTCGACCTCGTGGGCCGGGAGCACGGCGGCGGCATCGCCGTCGACCTGGGCCTGCGCACCTCCGACCCGGACATCTACGCGGCGGGCGACGTGGCCTCCGTCCCGTTCTCGCTGCCCGGCACCGACCTGCCGGCGGACAGGCTGCGCGTCGAACACTGGGCCAACGCGCTCAACGGCGGCCCGGCCGCCGCCCGCTCGATGCTCGGCCAGGACGTGACGTACGACCGGCTGCCGTACTTCTTCTCCGACCAGTACGACCTGGGCCTGGAGTACTCGGGCTGGGCGCCGCCCGGCAGTTACGACCAGGTCGTGGTGCGCGGCGACGCCGGAAAGCGGGAGTTCATCGCCTACTGGCTCAAGGACCGCCGGGTGCTCGCCGGGATGAACGTCAACGTGTGGGACGTCACCGGCGACATCCAGCGGCTCATCCGCTCCGGTGCCCAGCAGGACCTCGACGCCCTCGCCGACCCGACGGTGCCGCTGGACACGCTCGGCACCTGACCGCCCTCACGCCGGTCCGGGGACCGGGCGTAACGGACTGTCGGTGCGGGCCCGTAGAATTCTGGCGTGGCAGGCAGGATCAACGACGACGACGTGAAGGTGGTTCGGGACGCGGTCCCGATCGACACCGTCGTGTCCGAGTACCTGCAACTGCGCCCCGCCGGCGGCGGCAACATGAAGGGCCTGTGCCCCTTCCACGACGAGAAGTCCCCGTCCTTCCAGGTCAGTCCGAGCAAGGGTCTCTTCCACTGCTTCGGCTGCCAGGAGGGCGGGGACACCATCGCCTTCGTGATGAAGATCGACCATCTCTCCTTCTCCGAGACCGTCGAGCGCCTCGCCGCCAAGGCGGGCATCACCCTGCGGTACGAGGAGGGCGGGTACAACCCCACCCACCAGCGCGGCGAGCGCATCCGGCTGGTCGAGGCGCACAAGGCGGCAGCCGACTTCTATGTGGAGCAGCTCGGTGGCGAAGAGGCCGAGATCGGCCGGAAGTTCCTGGCCGAGCGGGGCTTCGACCAGGCGGCGGCCGAGCACTTCGGGGTCGGCTACAGCCCGGCGGGCTGGGACCATCTGACCCGGTTCCTGCGCGGAAAGGGCTTCAGCGACAAGGAACTGCTGCTCGCCGGGCTCTCCCAGGACGGCCGCCGGGGCCCGATCGACCGCTTCCGGGGCCGGCTGATGTGGCCCATCCGCGACATCTCGGGCGAAGTGGTCGGCTTCGGCGCGCGCAAACTGCGCGACGACGACAACGGGCCGAAGTATCTGAACACCCCCGACACCGCGATCTACAAGAAGTCCCAGGTGCTGTACGGGGTGGACCTGGCCAAGAAGGACATCGCCAAGGCCAGCCGCGCGGTGGTGGTCGAGGGGTACACCGACGTGATGGCGTGCCATCTCGCGGGCATCACCACCGCCATCGCCACCTGCGGCACGGCCTTCGGCACCGACCACATCAAGATCCTGCGCCGGCTGCTGATGGACAACGGCAGCGCCCGGGTGATCTTCACCTTCGACGGTGACGCGGCGGGCCAGAAGGCCGCGCTGCGCGCCTTCGAGGACGACCAGAAGTTCGCCGCCGAGACCTACATCGCGATCGCGCCCGACGGCATGGACCCGTGCGAGCTGCGCCTCAGCAAGGGCGACGCGGCGGTCCAGGACCTGGTGGAACCGCGCACACCGCTCTTCGAGTTCGCGATCCGCCAGATCGTGTCCCGGTACGACCTGGAGACCCCGGCCGGCCGCGCGTCCGCGTTGGACGAGGCGGGCCCCATCGTGGCCCGGATCAAGAACGGCGCGTCGCAGCACGAGGTCGCCGTCCAGCTCGCCGGCATCCTCGGCATCCTGGACACCCAGTTCGTGGTCAAGCGCGTGGCGCAGATGGCGCGTTGGGCGCGCGACCGGGGCGGCCGCGGCCCGGCGGGTCCGGCGTCGGAGCGCGGCGGCCAGGCGGGCCGCCCCTCGTCCTCGTACGACTCCGGCCGGTCCCCGGCCCTCTCCGGCCCCGCGCTCAACCTCCGCAGCCCCGCCCACCGCACCGAACGCGAGCTGCTGAAGCTGGCCCTCCAGCGCCCGGAGCTGGTCTCCCCGGCCTTCGACGCCTACGGAGTGGACGAGTTCACCGCCCCGCCGTACGCGGCGGTCCGCCGGGCGGTCGAGGACGCGGGCGGCGCGGAGCAGGGCATCGCCTCGGCGCCGGAGTATCTGGCGGGAGTCCGCGAGGCCGCCCCGAACGACGCGGTCCGCGCGCTGGTCACGGAGCTGGCGGTGGAGGTGTTCCACGGCAAGACGATCGACGAGGCGTACGCGGGGGAGCAGCTGGTCCGCGTCCGGCTGCGCGCGGTCGACCTCCGCATCCACGACGTGACGGGCACGCTGGCACGCCTGGGCACGGGCGCGGACGCCGAGCGCCACCAGGCCGTACAGAACGAACTGTGGGTGCTCCAGCAGTACCGCCAGTCGCTGCGCAACAGCGGCGCGGCGGCGCTCTAGGTCCTGTCCGCAAAGTCCCGCCCGGCCCGCGATGCCTGGACGGCGCCCCCCCGGAATCGGCCATGTACGGCCGGGCCGTCCACCACGTCGATCCTCCGCCTTGCGATGCACCGCACCAACGAGACATCAGCCGCTCCGTGGCGCCCGCAGGCCCCGCCCTGCGGGCGGACGGCGCTACTTCGCGGACACGCCTTAGGTTCGCGAGCCCGCGACGCCTGGCTGGCACCCCCGGAATCGGCCATGTACGGCCGGGCCGTCCACCACGTCGATCCTCCGCCCTGCGACGCACCGCACCGGACGGCCGCGCAGTCCGTCCGGCGATCGAGAAGCGAACCGCCCACCGGGCGGGCCCGGCGTCGATACCTCCGCAGTCACTCCAGCCCCACCCACCCCAACTCCCGCCGTTCTAAACATCCTTAGGTAACCGGCCGGTTACGCACGGGACTCAGAAAGTCCCCGCACACCTCTCGTGGCGGCCCTGTGCCGTGCGCCACACTGGGCAGCGGTGCCTGTGTTCTCGGAGCGCGGCCGGTCCACCCACCGTGGACCTCTGACCCCCGCGGATCCGCTCATCGTGTACGGGACTGACGGCGGCCCGGCCGCCCACGTCCCGCTGCCGCACGCCCCCGATCCGGCAGCGATCACCCTGGAGGCCGCCCCCGTGCAGACCCAGACCCTGACCGAGACCGAGCTTGCGTCGGCGGTTCCACCACAGAGCCGCGCCGCGCACCACCCCGAGGCGACCCCCGAGCCGGCCCCGGAGACCGTCACCGAGGACCCGGTGGACATCCCCGAGATCCCCGAACGCGTCGGTCCGCGCGGCAAGGCCGACAGCGGCGGGCCCTCGTCCGACCTCTTCCGGCAGTATCTGCGGGAGATCGGACGGATCAAACTGCTCACCGCCGTCGAGGAGGTGGACCTCGCGCGTCGCGTCGAGGCCGGACTCTTCGCCGAGGAGAAGCTGGGCTCCACACCCGACCTGGACTCCCAGCTCGCCCTCGACCTCGACCGGCTCGTCGTCCTCGGCCGGATGGCCAAGAGACGGCTGATCGAGGCGAATCTGCGGCTCGTCGTCTCCGTCGCCAAGCGCTACGTCGGCCGCGGACTGACGATGCTCGACCTCGTCCAGGAGGGAAACCTCGGCCTGATCCGGGCCGTGGAGAAGTTCGACTACGCGCGCGGCTACAAGTTCTCCACGTACGCGACCTGGTGGATACGCCAGGCCATGTCCCGGGCCCTGGCCGACCAGGCCCGTACGATCCGGGTCCCCGTCCATGTGGTCGAGCTGATCAACCGCGTCGTCCGCGTCCAGCGCCGCATGCTCCAGGAGCGAGGGTACGAACCGACCCACGAAGAGGTCGCCGGACAGCTGGAGTTGACCGCCGAGCGGGTCGGCGAGGTCCTGCGGCTCGCCCAGGAACCCGTCTCGCTGCACGCGCCGGTGGGCGAGGAGGACGATGTCGCCTTCGGTGACCTGATCGAGGACGGCGACGCGGCCTCACCCGTCGAGTCGGCGGCGTTCCTGCTGCTCCGCGAGCATCTGGAGGCGGTCCTCTCCACGCTCGGCGAGCGCGAACGCAAGGTCGTCCAGCTCCGTTACGGCCTGGCGGACGGCCGCCCCCGCACGCTGGAGGAGATAGGGCGGATCTTCGGTGTGACGCGCGAGCGGATCCGGCAGATCGAGTCCAAGACCCTGAGCAAACTGCGCGACCACGCGTTCGCCGATCAGCTCCGCGGCTACCTGGACTGAACGCCGGCCCGGACGGAACCGGACGGGCCGCGCACGCGACCCGTCCGGCACAGACTCCCGAAAGTCCGCCGGACCCTAGTCCACTTCCGCGACCGCCTGCGCGAACTGCGCCGCGTACAGCCGCGCGTACGCGCCCTTCGCCGCCAGCAGCCCCTCGTGCGTGCCCTGTTCGACGATCGCGCCGCTCTCCATCACCAGGATCACGTCCGCGTCCCTGATCGTGGACAGCCGGTGCGCGATCACGAAGCTCGTCCGCCCGTGCGCCAGTTGGGCCATCGCCTTCTGGATCAGCACCTCCGTACGGGTGTCCACCGAACTGGTCGCCTCGTCCAGCACCAGGATCACCGGGTCCGACAGGAAGGCCCGCGCGATCGTGATCAACTGCTTCTCGCCCGCGCTGACACCCGACCCCTCGTCGTCGATCACGGTCTCGTACCCGTCGGGCAGCGTCCGGATGAAACGGTCCGCGTGCGCCGCCCGCGCCGCCTCCTCGATCTCCTCCCGGGTGACCTCGCGCGCCGCGCCGTACGCGATGTTCTCCGCGATCGTGCCGCCGAACAGCCACGTGTCCTGGAGGACCATGCCTATTCGGGACCGCAGGTCCTCACGCGACATGGTCGCGATGTCGATGTCGTCCAGACTGATCCGCCCGGCCGTCACCTCGTAGAACCGCATCAGCAGATTGACCAGCGTCGTCTTGCCGGCACCCGTCGGGCCGACGATCGCGACCGTCTGACCGGGCTCGACCGACAGTGACAGGTCGTCGATGAGCGGCTTGTCCGGGTCGTAGCGGAACGCCACGTTGTCCAGCGCCACCCGTCCCCGCAGCTCGTGCGGCCGCTCCGCGGACGGCGCGTCCTTCTCCTGCTCGTCCGCGTCCAGCAGCTCGAAGATCCGCTCGGCGGACGCGACCCCGGACTGGACGAGGTTGGCCATCGACGCCACCTGCGTCAGCGGCATCGAGAACTGGCGGGAGTACTGGATGAACGCCTGCACATCGCCGATGGACAGCGTGCCCGACGCGACACGCAGCCCGCCGACGACCGCCACCAGCACATAGTTCAGATTGGAGATGAAGAACATCAGCGGCTGCATGACCCCGCTGTTGAACTGCGCCTTGAAACCCGCCTCGTACAGCGCGTCGTTCTGCTCCTTGAACGCCCGCGCCGACTCGTCCTGCCGCCCGAAGACCTTCACCAGGGCGTGCCCCGTGTACATCTCCTCCACATGCGCGTTCAGCGTGCCCGTGGACTTCCACTGCTGCACGAAGTGCGGCTGCGAGCGCTTGCCGACCTTCGTCGCCACCAGCACCGACAGCGGCACGGTGATCAGCGCGACCAACGCCAGCAGCGGCGAGATCCACAGCATCATCCCCAGGACACCGACGATCGTCAGCAGGGAGTTGATGAGCTGGCCCATCGTCTGCTGGAGCGTCTGCGAGATGTTGTCGACGTCGTTCGTCGCCCGGCTCAGCACCTCACCGCGCTGCTGCCGGTCGAAGTACGACAGCGGCAACCGCGACAGCTTGGCCTGTACGTCCTCACGCATCCGGTAGATCGTGAGATTGATGACCCGGATCGACAGCCGCGTCGAGACCAGCATCAGCAGCCCCGCCGCCACATACACCGCCAGCGCCACCAGCAGCACCCGGCCGACCGCGTCGAAATCGATGCCCTGCCCCGGCGTGAAGTCCACCCCGGAGAGCAGATCGGCGAGCCCGCCGTCGCCCTCCTCCCGCAGCCGCGAGACGGTGTCCGCCTTGCTGACACCGCCCTGCGTCTGACGGCCGACGACACCCGCGAAGATCAGGTCGGTCGCCGAGCCGAGTATCTTCGGGCCGACCACCGACGCCGCCACGCTCAGCACACCCGCGGCGAGCATCCACCACAAGGTGACCTTCTCGCGCGCCAACTGCCGCAGCAGCCGCTTGCTCGACCCCTTGAAGTCCATCGACCGCTGCGTAGGAGCACCCGCGCCGGCCGCCATCATGCGTCCACCAGGACCGCTCATCAGGCCGCCTCCGCCTCGGTCAGCTGGGAGAGCACGATCTCCCGGTACGTCTCGTTCTCGGCCATCAGCTCGTGATGACGCCCCTCACCGACCACCCGGCCCTCGTCCATGACGATGATCCGGTCGGCGTCGCGGATGGTCGCCACCCGCTGGGCGACGATCACCACCGTCGCCTCGGCGGTCTCGCGGGACAGGGCGGCGCGCAGCGCCGCGTCCGTCGCGTAGTCCAGCGCGGAGAACGAGTCGTCGAACAGATAGATCTCCGGCCGCTGCACCAGCGTGCGCGCGATCGCGAGACGCTGACGCTGCCCACCGGAGACGTTCGTGCCGCCCTGCGCGACGGGCGCGTTCAACCCGCCCTCCAGGTCGGCGACGAACTCCTTGGCCTGCGCCACGTCCAGCGCGTGCCACAGGTCCTCGTCCGTCGCGTCCGGATTGCCGTACCGCAGATTCGTCGCCACCGTTCCCGAGAACAGATACGGCTTCTGCGGCACCAGACTGACCGTCTTGGCCAGCAGGACCGGATCGAGACCGCGTACGTCCTCGCCGTCCACCAGCACCTCGCCGGCCGTCGCGTCGACCAGCCGGGGCACCAGCCCCAGCAGGGTCGACTTGCCGCTGCCGGTCGAGCCGATGACGGCGGTCGTCTCGCCCGGTCGCGCCGTCAGTGACACCGCGCGCAGCACCGGCTCCTCGGCCCCCGGGTAGCGGAACTCCGCGCCCCGCACCTCCAGATGACCGTGCCGGCGCAGCATCCGCACCGGATCCTTCGGCGGCACCACGCTCGACCTGGTGTCCAGCACCTCCTCGATGCGCTCGGCACACACCTCGGCGCGCGGCACCATCATGAACATGAAGGTGGCCATCATCACGGCCATCACGATCTGCATCAGATACGCGAGGAACGCGGTCAGCGCGCCGATCTGCATCCCGCCGCTGTCGATGCGGTGCGCGCCGAACCAGACGACGGCGACCGACGACACGTTCACGACCGTCATCACGACCGGGAACATCAGCGCCATCAGCCGGCCGGTCGCCAACTGCATCTCGGTGAGACCGGTGTTGGCGCCCTTGAACCGCTCCTTCTCGTACTCGTCCCGGACGAAGGCCCGGATGACGCGATTGCCGGTGATCTGCTCGCGCAGCACCCGGTTCACCGTGTCGAGCCGCGTCTGCATGGTGCGGAACAGCGGGCGCATCCGCTTCACGATCAGGCTCACGGAGATACCGAGGACCGGCACGACGGCGAGCAGCACGCCCGACAGCGGGACATCCTGGCCGAGCGCCATCACGATGCCGCCGACACACATGATCGGGGCCGACACCATCAGCGTGAACGACATCAGCACCAGCATCTGGACCTGCTGGACGTCGTTGGTCGTACGCGTGATCAGCGACGGCGCCCCGAACTGCCCGACCTCGCGGGCGGAGAAACTCTGCACCCGGTCGAAGATCGCGGCCCGCACGTCACGGCCGAGGGCCGACGCGGTGCGCGCACCGTAGTAGACCGCGCCTATCTGGCCGAAGACCTGGGCGACGCTGACGGCGATCATGAGACCGCCGAACTCCATGATGTAGCCCGTGTCCCCCTTCACGACACCGTTGTCGATGATGTCCGCGTTGAGGGTGGGCAGATAGAGGGTGGCGCAGGTCTGCAGCAGCTGGAGCGCCACCAGCAGGCCGATGGCTCTCTTGTAGGGGACCAGATGCGTTCTGAGTAGTCGTAGCAGCACGTGCTGTCTCTCGGGCTCGGCAAGATCGGGGGTCGGACCCATCCTGCGGCACTCCGGCCACCGGAACCCAAGGGTTTTCCACAAAAGACCGGTCAAGAACGACTGTCATACCGGAGAGGTCGTTCCGGAAGGCCCCGCTCCCGCACCGCCCGCACTCCCTACACCCCCGGCGCCGCCGAGAAGGCGCCCGGATGGATCTGCTCGCGGGCGGCCGTGTACTGCTGCCGCACCGCCGCGCCGACCGCCGCGTCCTCGCCCGGCTCGAAGACCTGCGCCGCCGCTCCGCGCCAGTCGGGCGGGCTGTGCGGGGACAGTGTGTTCTTCGAGACACCCAGCGCCCAGGCTGCCTGACGCGCCGCACCGAGCGCCGCGTACTCGGCCGGCTCGGGCACGACGACCTGCGCCCCGAAGATCCCCGGCGCGCACGTCTGCACGGCGGGCAGCCCGGCCGCCGCCCCCAGCAGGAACACCCGCCGCACCTCGACCCCGCGCCCGCGCACCACGTCCATCGCGTCGGCCAGTGAGCAGAGCATCCCCTCGAACGCGGCCCGCGCCAGATGCTCCGGCTTCATCGACTCACGCCGCAGACCGGTCAACGTGCCGGCCGTATGCGGCAGTTGCGGTGTCTTCTCGCCCTCCAGATAGGGCAGGAACACCAGACCCGACGCACCCGGCGTGGACTTGAGCGCCAGCGCCGACAGCTCGTCCAGGTCCTCGGTCCCGAGCAGCTCCGCCGTGCCGCGCAGGGCCCGTACGGCGTTGAGCGTGTGGACGACCGGCAGATGCATCCCCGTGGCGTCGGCGAACGACGTGATCATCCCGGACGGGTCCGCCAGCGCCTCGTGGTGCACGGTCATCACCGACCCGGAGGCGCCCAACGACACGACCGCGTCACCGATCCCCACGCCGAGCCCGAAGGCGGCGGCCATGGTCTCGCCCGTACCGGCGGATATCAGCAGCCCCTCGGGGGTGGTCCCGGCGGCCTCGGCCGGACCGAGCACCTCCGGCAGCGCCGCCTGGTGACCCAGCGCCAGCTCCATCAGATCCGGCCGGTACGCACCCGTGCGGGCCGACCAGAAACCGGAACCAGACGCCGCGCCCCGGTCCGTCGTCCGCCGGGCCGGCCGGCCGAGCAACTGCCACACCAGCCAGTCGTGCGGCTGAAGGACCATCGCCGTACGCCGCGCCGCGTCCGGTTCGTGCCGCGCCAGCCAGCGCAGCTTCGCCACCGGCTGACCGGACTGCGGCACCGATCCGACGGCCTCGGCCCAAGCCTGCCGCCCGCCGAGCGCGTCGATCAGATCGGCGGCGGCGACCTGCGCGCGCTTGTCGTTGCCGAGCAGCGCGGGGCGTACGAGATTGCCGGAGTGGTCCAGCGGCACGAGCCCGTGCTGCTGCGCGGAGACACCGATGGCCTCCACGCCCTCCAACAGCCCGCCGCCCGCGGCCTCGCCGAGCGACAGCAGCCAGACCTGCGGATCGACCTCGGTGGCCTTGGCCTCCACGGGATGCGCCGCGTATCCCTGCTTCAGCACGGCACCCGTGTCCGCGTCACACACGACGATGCGCGTGGAACCCGACGAACTGTCCAACCCGGCGACTATTCCCATGGCACGATTCTGCCGCACGCGCGAAGCTACGGCGGTGTCCGGGACCGCTCCGGGCGCCGGACACCCGGCGCGGCGGGTCAGGTGTTGGTGGTCCCCCAGTCGTCCTCACCGTTGTGGTTGCGCGAGCGCAGCGACCGGACCCGGTCGGCGACGGACCCGGGGACCTTGTCCCCGACCTTGTCGCTCACCGAGTGGTACGCCTTGCCCGCGTACTCACGCCCGGACAGCGCCGCCGTCTCTGCGGCGTTGCGCACGGCCGGGTTCTGCGAGATCCGGTTGGCGGACTTCTTGAGCTGCTCGTAGCGCTCGCGCCCGGCCCTGGTACCCAGTACGTAACCGACAGCCAGTCCCGCGATGAACGTGAGGCGCCGCATGGCCTGCCACCCTTCGTTAGTTCGTTGGCATCGGACCTTGAGCCGTGACGTCCGCCTACCCCCCAGGCCCGAGATCACCCAGTGTGACCCGGCGGGATACCGATTGGCGGAGCACCCCCCTGCTTGCGCTAATGTATGTGTCGCAGCGAACGTCCGCCGCCCGGCAGAGCCGGGGTGGGTACGTTCGGTGCATACGCAGCAATCCCCTGTAGCTCAATTGGCAGAGCAGCCGGCTGTTAACCGGCAGGTTACTGGTTCGAGTCCAGTCGGGGGAGCGCGATCTCCTGTAGCTCAATTGGCAGAGCATTCGGCTGTTAACCGGAGGGTTGCTGGTTCGAGTCCAGCCGGGAGAGCAAGCACGGAAGAGGACCCCTCGGGGTCCTCTTTCTTGTGCCCGCGTCCGCCGGTTTCCTGTGCCCGCGTCCGCCGCCGACGGCGCTTGAACGGTCCGGGGACGCTTCGGGCACGGTTCAAGGACCGTCTTCCGGGTGATCTTCGGGGTTCCTGGAACCGGCCGACGCGGGACGAAGTCCTCATGGTCAGGCGTTGTCGACCATCCGAGGCAGGAGATCGTATGAGCGGCTATGCTGCGGCAGACGGCGCGCACAAATGTGCGCGACGCGCCGTTAGGGGCGGTAGCTCAGCCGGTTAGAGCAGCGGACTCATAATCCGTCGGCCGTGGGTTCGAGTCCCACCCGCCCCACCGCGCGGCGCAGGTGACGAAACGTTTTCACCTGCGAGAACAGAATGCACGGACCAAGGCCCCAAGCGTGGAGGACACGCCGGGGCCTTTCTGCTCGCCCCCTGCTCGCCCCGAGAGTTACGCGATCAAGGAACGTGAACTCGTTCAGCGGATGCGTGGCCGGGTTCGAACGCCACGGAACCCCGCCCACGAGGGCCCTCGGGCCAGGCAGGGGCGCTCGCCGCCCGACGGACGCGTCAGGGCCGGGGTTTGTTCGCGAACACCCAACGGTTGCCCTCCAGCGCGTCGTTCCGCTCCGGCAGCGGGCCGCGGCCGTGGTGGCGGGTGAAGTCGAAGGGGGTGTGGACCGATGTGGACCAGCCCTTGCCGCGCAGATCACCCGCCGAGTCGGGCCGCGGCTCGCCGTCGAACAGACTGAGCAGGTCGATACCGATCTGGTCGTTCGTGGAGACATAGAGCGGGCTGTCGCGGTAGTCCAGCAGGTCCTTCTCCAGCTTGACCTCGAACGCCAGAGCGCTTCCCCCCGCGCTCAACCGGTCCACCGTGTCGATGAGATACGTCTCGGCCGTGATGGGCAGGTAGAACAGCAGCCCCTCGGCCAGCCAGGCGGTCGGTGCGGCCGCGTCGAAGCCGGCGTTCGCCAGCGCGCCGACCCAGTCGGCGCGCAGGTCGATCGGGATCGGTACGCGCGTCGCCTTCGGGACGGCCGACAGCCCGCCGAGCACCTCGTGCTTGAACGCCAGCACGCTTTCCTGGTCGATCTCGAAGATCACGCAGCCGGGAGGCCAGTCGAGCCGGAAGGCCCGCGCGTCCAACCCGGCCCCGAGCAGGACCACTTGGCGGGCACCTCCCGTATGCACCGACTGAAGCAGGAAGTCGTCCAGGACCCGCGTCCGCAGGCCGAAGTAGCGTGCGAAACGGCCCCACAGCGGGTTCGCGTCCCCGTCGGCGGCCTGGTCCAGATGGACCGGCCAGCCCGCGGAGGCCGGTGCGGCTCGGACGAAGTGCTCCGCGTAGACGTCCTGCGCCAGGCTGTCGTGGCGGTGTGTCTCGATCGCCCGTGCCGCGGCGACCAGGAGGGCGGTCAGTCCGACGCCCCCCGCCACGCCTTCCGTACCGGTGCTCCGATGCGCTGTGTCAGTCATGCTCATCCTTCCGGGATCAGGACGGGTTTGATCACACGGCCCGCGTCGCAGTCGCGTTCGGCCTCGTTGATGTCGGCGAGTGGGTAGGTGCGGATCAGTTGGTCGAAGGGGAACCGCCCGGCCTGCCAGAGTCCGGTCAGCCGTGGGATCAGCAGTCCCGGCACCGCGTCGCCCTCGCAGATGTGGAAGATTCCCCGGCCCCGGTCCAGCGTCCCCGGCTCCAGCGGCAGCGCGGTGTGGAGCCGGGCCACCAGGCCGAGGCGGCCGGTCGGGCGCAGGGCCAGGAGTGCGTCGTTGATCAGCCGGGCGGAGCCCGTGGTGTCCAGCGCGTACCGCGCGCCGCCGTCGGTCAGTCGCCGGACACGGTCGGGCAGGTCGGGCGGGCCGGCCCGCGCGGCGTGCAGCGGGATCGCGCCCAGCCGTTCCGCGAGGGCCAGCCGTTCCGGGTGCCGGTCGACGGCCACGGTCACCGCCCCGGCGGCGGTTGCCGCCATCACCGCCGCCAGGCCCACCGCTCCCGCGCCGAAGACCGCGAGGGTGTCGCCGGGGCCGACGCCGAAGGAGTTGAGGACCGCTCCGGCGCCGGTGAGGAAACCGCAGCCGAGCGGTCCGAGCAGTTCGAGAGGCAGCGAGGGATCCACGCGTACGGCGTTGCGGGCCGGGACCATCGCGTACTCGGCGAACGAGGACTGACCGAACCACCGGGGAGCCAGTCCACCCCCGGCCGCGTCGGTGAACCGTGCCGCGTTCTCCTCGCGCCCGCCGAAGAGGTTGAGCGAGGCGAAGGAGTCGCAGTAGGCGGGGGCCGCGCCCACGCAGTTCCGGCAGCGTCCGCAGGAGTCGAAGCTCAGCACGACATGGTCGCCGACGCTCAGGCCGGTGTCGGGGCCGCCCGTCTCCACCACGACCCCGGCCCCCTCGTGGCCGAGCACGGCCGGCAGCGGGGAGCGGCCGGCCGAACGGCGGACCGCGAGATCGGTCCGGCACAGCCCGCAGCCCGCGATCCTGACCAGGATCTCGCCGTCGGCCGGTCCCGAGTGCAGGATCACCTCCTCAAGGGCGAAAGGGCTCTCGTACGAGCGCAGTACCGCCGCGCCGAACTTCCTCACGCCTCCTCCGGGCGGTGCACGACGAACGGTCTGAGGTTTCCGTAGAGCCCCCACGGCCCGCCCGCGACGCCGACGCCGCTCTCCTTGATGCCCGCGAAGGGCTGGGCGAGGGACAGTTCCGCGTGGTGGTTGATCCACGCCGTCCCGCACTCCAGCCGGTCGGCCACCGCCTCGGCCCGGTCGAGGTCGGTGCCCCATACCGAGCCGCCCAGTCCGAAGCGCGTGTCGTTGGCCGCGTCGACCGCCTCGTCGAGGCTGCTGTACGGCAGCACCGGCAGGACCGGGCCGAACTGTTCCTCCGTCACCACGGAGCTGGCCGGTAGGACATCGGTCAGGATGGTCGGGGCGAAGAAGTAGCCCGGCCGGTCCAGCCGGTGGCCGCCGGTCACGGCTCGGGCGCCGTCCGCCAACGCCCGTGCCGTGCACTGTTCGACCCGGGCCAGTTGAGGGGCGTTGTTGACCGGCCCCAGTTGCGAGCCCGCGTCGAGCCCGGCCCCGACGACGACGGTCCTGGCGTACTGCGCGAGCGCCTCGACCACCCGCGAGTGGAGCCTGGCCGGGGCGTAGACCCGCTTGACCGCCATGCAGACCTGCCCGCAGTTGCGGAACGCCGCCCAGAACAGCCGCTCCGCGATCCGCTCCACATCCACGTCGTCCAGCAGGATGGCGGCGTCGTTGCCGCCCAACTCCAGGGTGACCCGCGCGAGCGAGGCGCCCGCGCAGGCCGCGACGGCCCGTCCGGTGGGTATGGAGCCGGTGAAGGTCGTATGACGGATCCCCGGGTGGGACGCGAGGCGGGCGCCGAGAGGTTCGTGACCGGTGACGATCGTCAATACGTCCTCGGGGAGGGCGGCGGCGACGACCGAGCCCAGCAGCCGGGTGGCGAGGGGCGTGTACGGGGAGGGCTTGAGCACCACCGTGTTGCCCGCCGCGAGCGCGGGCGCGAACTTCGAGGACGCGAGCTGGAGGGGGAAGTTCCACGGAACGATCGCGGCGACGGGCCCGAGCGGTCGCCAGCGGATCTCGCCGCGTACCGGCCGGCCGTCCGTGATCTTCTGGGACTCGGGGGTCAGTTCGGCGAAGTAGCGCAGGCGGGCCGCCGTGCGGGCGACCTCCGCGTACGACTCGGCCAGGGGTTTGCCCTGTTCACGGGTGAGCAGGGGCGCGAGGTCGGCCCCGGCCGCCGCCACGGCGTCGGCCGCCGTGAGCAGTGCCTTGGAGCGGGCGAGGGGGTCGGACCGCCAGCCGAGCCAGGCTCGGTGAGCCCGCTCGACGACTGCGTCCAACTCGTCCGGCCGCTGGTCGGGAGCCTCGGCGAAGCCCTTGCCCGTGGCCGGATCGAGGACGGTGAAGCGCTCACCACGGCTGGTTGCCGCGTGACCGGGCCGGCTTGTCGGCATGCCGGCGGTCAGCTCGCGGCGTTGACGGCGGTGACGGTGACGGTGTTGGTGGCCGCGTGTTCCCGGGCATGCCGGTCCATCTCCGCCCGGAAGGCTGCCACCAGATGCGGCTGAATCCGTCCCGTATCGCGGTCGCCCCGCTCGCAGACCGCCCCGCGTACCCCCACGATGTCCGTGCCGATGCCGGTCAGCACTCCGAGGTCCCCCACCTTGACGCTGCCCGCGAGGGCGGCGAGCAGATCGGCCTCGTGGGCCAGCCTGACGAACTCCGCGCAGACGTCGGGCGGAACGTGGTCGAACAACCGCGTCCCGTCCTTGATCGCGGTGTCCAGCATGGCCGCGTCCGAGCCGGACCGGCGGGCGATGTCGGGCAGCGAGAGCGGGTTGACGCAGCCGATCCGGTGGGCGTCGGCGTAGCCCGAGGCGACGACGAACGCGTCCGGCCGGAAGTCCTTCACCGCCCGGACGACCCCTCGCATGACCTCGACGGCCTGCTCGGGCGTCGCGCATCCGTAGAGGCCGACCTTGATGTACGTGGCTCCGGAGACAGCCGCGCCGAGTGCCGCCTGGGCCACCGTGCCGGGCTTGTACGGTACGTCTCCGACCGTGGCGGACACCGGCTTGTCCGCCGGGACCGCGTCACGGATCTCCCTGATCACCCAGGGGAAGTTGGCGCCGAGCGAGCCCTCGGCGGGTCTTTTGACATCGACGATGTCGAGGTGTTCCGCCGCCTTCACACAGTCGCGGGCTTCTTCGACACTGTCGGGAGAGATGAGAAGCAACAACGTGGATTCCTTCCACCGCAGGTCGGCCTGCCGCGGGGCAGGTATGCGGAGTCGTCTGGATCACGTGCGGTCCGCTCATCATTTCCGGGGGCCGGGACCCGTGGCAGGGCGCGCGGAGAATCACCCGGGTCACTGCCCTCAACTCCCCACGCCCCCGGCGCGAGACGGCGGAGGGCGGTGCGGGCCTGCTGCCGGGCGCGGTGGGGGTTGTGCCTGCGCCGGCGACCTGCTGGTCGTCGCGCTGGCGGTGGCCCTGGAGAACCAGGCCGTGGGCGCGTACGACGCGGCTCTCAAGGCGGCCGCGGCGGGCAAGCTCGGCGCCGTACCGCCGACGTTCACGACGTTCGCGCAGACGGCGATGGCGCAGCACAAGGACCACGCGGGCGCGTGGAACGCGGTCCTGGCGTCGTCCGGCAAGCCCACGATCACCGACGTTCCGCTGTCCAACCAGGACGCGGTCACCAAGGCGCTGGGCCAGGTCAAGCACGTGCCCGGAGTGGCGAAGCCGGCGCCGCAACTGGAGGACCAGGCGGCGCAGACGTACGTGTTCGCGACGTTCAACGTCAAGAGCGCGGGCCGGATCAACACCGCGGCGACGATCGCCCCGGTCGAGGCCATGCACGCGGCGATCCTGCACTACGTGCTGGGGCAGTACCCGGTGCCGGACACCTTCATCGGCACCGACAAGGCGGCCAGCCCGACCTTGTTGACCGTCTGACCCGTCCGTGGTCCGACCCGGCGGCCCGTCGCCCTTCGACCACACGGGGCCCGCCGGAATCCGGGTCAGGTGCGCGTCCCCGCTCGCACCCGGCCCACTTGCCCCGGCCCGTCGCCCCGGCCCGTCGCCCCGGTCAGTCGTCCTTCGGGACCGGCCGGAGCCTCTTCGTCATCACCCGCTCCGTGGTCACGCCGTCGGACAGCAGGTCCCCCCGCTCGTCGGTGAGGACGAAGCCGTTACGGCGGTACAGCGCGGCGGCCGGTTCGTTGCCCGGGATCACCGCGAGCCGCAGCGTCGTGGCACCCGACCGCCGCGCCCATGTCTCGACCGCGGCGATCAGCCGGTCCGCGACACCGAGACCTCGCGCCTCGGGGCCGACCCACACCGACCTCAGCTCGCACACACCGCTGTCCCCGGGCACGCCGCTCGCCATGCCGACGGTTCGGCCGTTCAGCGACGCGACGACGTTGTACGTGCCCGGAGCCGCCAGACGCGCACGCCACCGTTCCTCCCCGCCCCGCCGCCAGTCCCCGAGCCGGGATTTGAACGCGTGCGGCGCCTCGGCCAGCGCGGCGAGCCGCGCCTCACGCCACAGAGGCCAGTCGTTCGCCGTGAGAACCCGCAGACGCACCATGCCCACAAGTCTGCGGTGACCTGCCGGAGAGCGGCCCGGCCGACGGCGCGCATTCGCGAGTGATTCCCTGCCCCACGCCCGCAGAAGCAAGGTGAAAGCCGCCCCAAGGCCCGCAGATATGATTCCGCTGCCCGCCCGGCGGGCATCACCCCGTCGCGGTGTCGCGCGTGCGCCGTTCGAAGGGGGAGATTCGATGGGCCGACTCAAGACACCACCCGGCGGCCTTCCTTCCGTACGCGCCGGGGCCTTCGCCCTGCTCGGTGAGGTGGGACGTCCCGGCACGCTGAGCGTCGCCGATCTGCGGGAGGGCTGGGAGCAGCACCGCGCCGACGTCGTCTTCGAGTGCGCGAGCAGCGGGCCCCGGCATCACACCTTCGAGGGGCCGCTCCTGCGTGAGGTCGTCGCCGACGCGCGGCCGGACTTCGACGTACGGCGCCGGCGGGACCGCTCCCGCTTCCTGCTGGCCGTCACCGGTGGGGACGGTCATCACACGGTGCTGTCCTGGGGCGAGATCGACCCCGACTTCGGCGCTGTGCCCGCCCTGCTCGCCACCACGCTCGACGGCGTGGCGCTGGACCTGGTGGGCAGTCAGCTCGTCGTGCCGACCGACCGCTGCGGGGCGCGCTACATCAGCGCGATCACCAGCGTCTGGGTCGGCGCCCGCCTCGTTCCCGATCCGGCTCCTGTGCCCGTGTGAGCCGGTCCCCGGCCTTGGGGGTTCATCCAAGGGGACGCGCATCTGCCATGGATAATCACCTCAAGCCTTGCAAATGCGAGGCTGGCGGCCTATCTTTCCGCGCATGCAGTCCTACACAATCGGTCAGGCGGCACGCCTGCTGGGCGTCAGCACCGACACCGCCCGTCGATGGGCCGACGCCGGCCGGGTCGCCACCCATCGCGACGAGGGCGGGCGACGGCTCATCGACGGCCGCGACCTGGCCGCGTTCTCGGTCGAGGTCGGCCAGAGCGGCAACGGCGGTGAGGAGGAGGTCTCGTACACCTCCGCCCGCAACGCGTTCCCCGGCATCGTCACCGCCGTGAAGCTCGGTGACGTCGCGGCCCAGGTCGAGATCCAGGCCGGGCCGCACCGGCTCGTCTCGCTCCTGACCAGGGAGGCCGTGGAGGAGCTGGGCTTCGAGGTCGGCATGCAGGCCACCGCCCGCGTGAAGTCGACCAGCGTGCACATCGACCGCACCTGACCCTTTTCGCAGATCAGCCTCTCCGCCCCGCCTCAGCTTTCCGCCTTCCAGGGAGTCCTCACCCTCATGTCCTTCACCCTCAGCACCGCCGCGCGTCGCGCCGCGGCCACCGCGCTCACCGCGGCCCTGTTCGTCCCGCTGACCGCGTGCGGCGGCGACGACAGCGACGACAGTGACACCGGTGCCAAGTCCACCGAGTCGGCCACCGCCACCGGCGCCCCCAAGGCGGACCTGACCGTTCTCGCCGCCTCGTCGCTCACCGACGTCTTCAAGACGGCGGGCGCCGCGTACGAGAAGGAGAACCCCGGCACCAAGGTGACGTTCTCCTTCGCCGGTTCGCAGGAACTCGCCGCGCAGGTCCAACAGGGCGCCCCCGCAGACGCGTTGGTCACCGCCGACACCAAGACCATGGACGGTCTGAAGGGCGACACCGGCACCCCGGCCGTCATCGCCAAGAACCGGCTCGTCATCGCCACCGAGGAGGGCAACCCGGAGAAGATCGAGAACCTCAAGGACCTCGCCGACCCCAAGCTCAAGGTCGTCCTCGCGGCGCCCGAGGTCCCGGTCGGCCGGTACAGCGAGCAGGTCCTCGACGCGCAGAAGATCGATGTGAAGCCGGTCTCCGAGGAGCCGAACGTCCGCGCCGTCCTCAGCAAGGTCGAACTCGGCGAGGCCGACGCCGGAATCGTCTACAAGACGGACGCGGCCACCGCCACGGACAAGGTGGACGCGATCGAGATCCCCGACGCGCAGAACGCCGTCGCCGAGTACCCGGCCGCCACGCTCAAGACGTCCGAACACGCCGAGGCGGCCGCCGCGTTCGTCGCGTGGCTCAGCACCCCCGAGGCGCAGAAGCTCCTCCAGGACGCGGGCTTCCAGCAGCCGTAACCCGCGTCAACCCACGTCAACTCGCTTGCGTGAGAGGGCGGGTGGGGGCGGCCGGCGGTCCGGCGGCCGACCGCCCGCCCGGCGCGGCGGACCGAAGCAGCCCGCAGGAGCCCGATGAGCCGTCTCAGCCTGATCCGCCGGGCCCCGGGCCGTACCCGTACGCGCACCCGTGCCCGTACTCCCGTCGCGCTCGCCGTCCCCGCGCTGCTCGCCGTCGCGTTCCTGCTGCTGCCGCTCGTCGGGATCCTCGCCCGCACCTCCTGGGGCGAGGCCGGTACGCATCTGACCAGCCCCGGAGTCGTCGAGGCGCTGGAACTCTCGCTCCTCGTCTCCTTCTGGGCCCTCGCGCTCTCCCTGATCCTCGGGGTGCCGCTGGCCTGGCTGCTGGCACGGGTGGACTTCCCCGGCAAGGCGTTCGTACGGTCCCTGGTCCTGCTGCCGATGGTGCTGCCGCCCACCGTCGGCGGCGTCGCCCTGCTCCTCGCGTTCGGGCGGCGCGGGCTGCTCGGGCCCTGGCTGGAGGACACGTTCGGCATCACCCTGCCGTTCCACACCTCGGGCGCGGTCGTGGCGGCGACATTCGTCGCGATGCCGTTCCTCGTCATCAGCCTCGAAGGCGCGCTGGGCGGACTGCGCCCCACCTACGAGGAGACCGCCGCGTCCCTCGGCGCCTCACCGGTACGGGTGTTCGCCACCGTCACCCTGCCGATGGTCGCCCCCGGCCTGCTCGCCGGGGCCGCGCTGACCTGGGCGCGGGCACTCGGTGAGTTCGGCGCGACCATCACCTTCGCGGGCAATCTGCCCGGCACCACCCAGACGCTCCCGCTCCAGGTGTATCTGCTGCTCCAGAGCTCGCCCGAGGCCGCCACCTCCGTGTCGCTGCTGCTGCTCGCCATCGCCATGGCCGTGCTGATCGCGCTGCGCGGACGCTGGACGGGCACACCGCGGGACACCGCCGACGCCGCCAACAGGCGGCGGAAGCAGACGACTTCACCGGACGACGACCCGACGGCCGGCGCGGACGCGGCCCCCACGGCTCCCACGGCTCCCACGGCGTCCCTGGCACCCCTGGCGCCCCTGGCGCTCGGCAAGCGAGGTGGGCCGACGACCGTCGAGGAACGCTGGGCGCTGCACGCCGACGTCACCGGCTTCACCCGCCTCACGCTCGACGCCGAACCCGGCACCACCATCGCCGTCGTCGGCCCCAACGGCGCCGGCAAGACCACCCTCCTGCGCGCCCTCCTCGGTCTGACCCCACGCGCCCACGCCGAGCTGCGCCTCGGCGCGCTCGATGTCACCGGGCTCCCACCGCACCGCCGGGGTGTCGCCTGGGTGCCCCAGGACGGCGCGCTGTTCCCGCACTTGAGCGCCCTGAGCAACACGGCGTACGGGCTCCGCGCCCACGGCGCCACCCGCGCCGAGGCGCGCCGGACCGCCCAACTGTGGCTCGACCGCCTCGGGGTGGGCCACCTCGCGCACCGCAAGCCCGCCCAGGTCTCCGGCGGCCAGGCCCAACGGGTCGCACTGGCAAGGGCGTTGGCGACCAGTCCTCGGCTGCTGCTGCTCGACGAACCGCTGGCCGCGCTCGACCAGACGACCCGCGCACGGGTACGGCACACCCTGCGCAGCCACCTCGAAGGCTTCGGCGGAGTCTGTCTGATGGTCACTCACGATCCGGTGGAGGCCGTGTCGTTGGCCGACCGGGTACTCGTCCTGGACGAGGGCCGCGTCGTCCAGGACGCGCCGCCCGCCGATGTCACCCGCCACCCCCGCTCACCGTGGGTGGCCCGGATGCTCGGCCGGAACGCCTGGCCCGGCACCGCGACCGCCGACGGCCTCGCGCCCACCGACGGCGGCCTGCTGGTCGTCGCCGATCCGCTGCCCCCGGGCACACGCGCGCTGGCGATCATCGCGCCGGAGGCCGTGTCCGTGCACCGCGACCGGCCGAGCGGCAGCCCCCGTAACGTCTGGCCCGGCACCGTACGCGAGATCACCTCCAGCGGCAGCCGGCTGCGGGTGCTGATCACCTCGGAGCAGGCCCCGGACCTCGTGGCCGAGATCACCCCGCAGGCCGCCGTCGAACTCGGACTGGCCGACGGGGTGCCGGTCTGGACGAGCGTGAAGGCGACGGAGGCGACCGTGGTCGCCGGGTGACTCCGCACCCGGCGTAGCCTGCGGACATACCCGTCACTCTCAGGAGCACGATGTCCGCCGCCGTACCTCCCCGCGTCCTCTATGTCACCGACCTCGCCTACGAGGCCAAGGGCCGCCGCTACTGCGACGAGGACATCCTGTTCTCCTCCCGGCTGCGGCGGGACTTCACCGTCGCCACGTGCCATCCGGCCGACGCCGCCCGCCTCATGGGCGATTTCGACGGTGTCGTCGTACGCAACAGCGGGCCCGTGATCCACTACCGGGAGCAGTACGAGGTCTTCCGGGACCGGGCGCTGGCCGACGGTGTGCGCGTCTACAACCCGCTGACCGGGCGTGGCGACATGGCGGGCAAGCAGTATCTGGTCGAGCTGAGCGCCGCCGGGCTGCCGGTCATCCCGACCGCCGACCGGGCCGAGGACCTGGGGCGGCTGCCGGACGCCGACGAGTACGTCGTGAAGCCGAAGGACGGGGCGGACTCCATAGGCATGCGGTTCGTGCCGCGCGACCGGCTCGGCGATCTCGCGGACCTGCCGAACCTCCGGGACCTGCTCGTACAGCCGCGTATCCCCTTCTCGTACGAGGTCTCCTTCTACTTCGTCGACCACGACTTCCAGTACGCGCTCCACGCCCCCGACCCGGACCGGCGGTGGCAGCTCGTACCGTACGAAGCCAGGGCCGTCGATCTCGACTTCGCGCGGAAGTTCATCGACTGGAACACCCTCGACCACGGCATCCAGCGTGTGGACGCGTGCCGCGCGCCGGACGGGGAGCTGCTGCTCGTGGAGTTGGAGGACCTCAACCCGTTCCTGTCGCTGGAACTGCTGGACGAGACGACCCGCGACGCGTTCATCACGCGTACGGCGGTCTCGCTGCGCGCGCTGCTGAGCTGATCGCGGGGGCCGGGAGCCGGGCCCCGGACCCCGCTGACCGGACCCGGCATCCGAACCGGACCGTAACGCCGTCCGAACCGGATCCGAGACGCCGCGTCGCACAGTCCACCCATGGTTTCCACCGCTTCGCAAACGGCGACGACCGGTACGACGCCCCCCCCACGACGACCACGACGAAGAACACGCCCCCCGGCCGGGCCGGGTCCCGGCAGCGGCTCGGGCTTGCCCTTCTTCTGCTGCCCGTGACGCTGATGACGGCGGACCTCGGCGTGCTGTGGCTCGCCACACCGTTCCTCTCCGCCGATCTGGCACCGAGCAGCGGCCAACTCCTGTGGATCACCGACATCTGTGGGTTCCTCACCGCGGGCGCCCTCGTGATCATGGGCACGCTGGGCGACCGCGTCGGCCGCCGCAGGCTCCTCATGTTCGGCTCCGCCGGATTCGTCGCCGCCTCGCAGCACACCGCCGATCACCGGGCCGAGCCCGACACCAGCCGGCCCGTCCGACGTCTGGCCGGTCGGACCGTTACGCGACGCGGAGGCGCCAGAGCGATGTGACCTCCGCGGCGCGCGCCGCGTGCAGGGGGTCCGTGGTGTCCGACGCCCGCGGGTGGCGCGGCTTCGTGTCGGAGCGGTCCACCACGCGCAGGCCGGCCGCCCCGATGCGCGACAGCAGTTCGTCCCGCGTCCGCAGACCGAGGTGTTCGGCCAGGTCGGACAGGACGAGCCAGCCCTCACCGCCCGGTTCGAGATGGCTCGTGAGCCCGTCCAGGAAGCCTTGCAGCATGCTGCCGTCCGGGTCGTAGACGCCCATCTCGACCGGGGAGGTCGGCCGCGCGGGGATCCACGGCGGGTTGCAGACGACCAGATCGGCGCGGCCCTCCGGGTACAGGCACGGGCCCACGATCTCGATCTTCTCGGCGAGGCCCAGCGCGCGGACGTTGTCGTCGGCGCAGACGAGGGCGCGCGGGCTGATGTCGGTGGCCACGACGCGGTCGAGTCCGCGCCCGGCCAGGACGGCGGCGAGGACGCCGGTGCCCGTGCCGAGGTCGAAGGCCGTGCGGGGACGAACATCGAGGGGCGCCCGCGCGACGAGGTCGACGTACTCCCCTCTGACAGGGGAGAACACACCGTAATGGGGATGCACGCGCGAGCCGAGGGCCGGCACCTCCACGCCCTTGTCGCGCCACTGCCGCGCGCCGATGACGCCGAGCAGTTCGCTGAGCGCGACCACGCGGACGCCGGACGGCGGACCGTACGCCTCCGCGCAGGCTTGGCGGACATCGGGCGCTCTGCGCAGTGCGAGGGAGTGGTCGGCCTCCAGTGTGACGAGCAACTTGCCGAGCACGCGCGCCCGGTGGCCACGGGCGCGGCGGTGCGTACGGAACGACTCGGCCGGGGTGGTGGCGCCGCCGGGCCGGGCGGGTTCGCGTTCGACGCGGCGGCTCATCGCGGTCAGCAGTTGCCGCGCGTTGTGGAAGTCGCCCCGCCAGAGCAGGGCGGTGCCCTTGCGGGCCAGTCGATAGGCGGTGTCGGCCGTCATCCGGTCGTCGGCGACGACGACTCGCTCCGGCGTCGGCGACTCGCTCTCGGAGTGCCAGTCGGCGGTGCGGTCGGTGCGGTCGGACCGGTCGGTCCGGTGGCCTTCGGTCCAGCTGATCGTGGGCATCACAGACTCCTCGTGATCGAACGTGCGGGGGCACGAAGAGCACTTCGACGAGGAGCGTGAGAAACGGCCGGTACCGCGTGCTACGGCACAGGCGCGAATGAGAGGGCAGGTGGTGGGGCCGGTCTACCGCTCCCGCGTCGAAGCGCGAGAGGAGATATCGCCGAGAACCATGCCGAGAGTCACGATCAGCCCTTTCGGAGAGATGACATCGGAGAGTCGCACAGTCTCTCCCCGCCCGGCAAACGCGGCTCGTCCGGTGCCGGCTGCCTGGGGCGTGGCCGCCCCGCCTCGCCCCCGTCTCAGCCGTGCGTCAGAGGCCGGAGCCGCCGCTGACGTCGATGTTCTGGCCGGTCACCCACCGCGAGTCGGGGCCCGCGAGGAAGGCGACGACGTCCGCGATGTCGGCCGGCTGCCCGACGCGGTCGAAGACGTCGAAGACGGAGAACGCGGCGGCGTGCGCCCTGGCGGCCGGGTCGGCCGGCCAGGGGTGGATGTCGGTCTCGACGGTCCCGGGCGAGACGGCGTTGACGTTGATGACGCGTCCGCCGTCACGCAGCCGGTCGTACTCGGCCCAGAGCGCGTCGGCGTCGCCGGGGACGCCGAGTTCGGCCCGGAAGGCGAAGGCGCGCCCGCCCTCGGTCTCGATGGAGTTCACGGTCTCCTTGGCGGCGCTCTCGTCGCTGCTGTAGGTGAGGGCGACGAGCGCCCCTTCGGCGCCGAGCCGGCGGGCGACGGCCCGGCCGATGCCTCGGCTGCCACCGGTCACCAGAGCGGTCGACAGCGCGTCGTGGCTGATCGCGCTCGCGTTGTTCGTCCACGGCGTCGGCGCCGGGTTCGCGACGGCACAGGAGGGGCGGGAGCCGGCTCCTCGCCGAGCGGCGCACGGCGCGTTACGGGGGCGTTTCCCGTAACCCCGGCGAATTTGTTCAGTCACACAACACTGTCCGAAACGTGGGCAGTTGCCGGAGCCGTGCGCCACAAGATCGTCCTTGGAACGCGGCAGGCCAAGGCCGGTCTACGCGGGGCAAGTTCGGCTCCGCGCGCGTACGCGGGAGGCCGCAGGGATGGCCGGAGTCAATTTTGACACGACCTTGACAAATTAATTCGGCGTTGCCAGCATGCAACTCGCTCGGACTGTGGACATGGCTCCCGGGCGAACGCACGGCATCCCCCCGCGTACCCCCGTGTCATCTCCCGCACCACCCACGAACGACCCCGCACCACCCCTGAACGGCCCCCGCACCACCCCCCGAACCCCCCAGCACCACGAACCCCCCGCACCAAACCGCCCGGCAGCAAAGCGCGACGGCGCGCGCCTTGCCTGACACACCCCACCTCTGGTCAGGAAGGAAATTTCATGTCACGACGCCCACCAGCGTGGTCCAGAATTTTCGCGGCGCTCGCCCTCGTACTCTCGGCCGGTCTCACCGCCGCCCCCGCGGCCGTGGCCCACCCCGGTCACCCGGAGCACGAGGCCGCCGAGATCCCGGCGGCGGACTACCAGCAGGTGCAACTCGCCCTCGGTGGTTCCGAACTGGGCGAGGCCATGTCGCTGGCCGTCCTGCCCGACCGCTCGGTCGTGCACACCGCGAGGGACGGAACAGTCCGCCTCACGGACGCCGCGGGCAACACCAAGACGTCGGGCAAGCTCGATGTCTACACGCACGACGAGGAAGGTCTCCAGGGAGTCGCGGCAGACCCGAACTTCGCGACCAACCGGTATCTGTACCTCTACTACTCGCCCAAGCTCAACACCCCCGGCGGCGACGCCCCGGTGACCGGCAGCGCGGCCGACTTCGAGCCGTGGAAGGGGCACTTGAACCTCTCCCGCTTCACGCTCAAGGCCGACGGCACCCTCGACGCCGCGAGCGAGAAGGTCGTGCTCGAAGTCCCCAACGACCGTGGCCAGTGCTGCCACGTCGGCGGTGACATCGACTTCGACGCGCAGGGCAACCTCTATCTGACGACGGGCGACGACACGAACCCGTTCGAGTCCGCCGGCTACTCGCCGATCGACGAACGCACCAACCGCAACCCGCAGTTCGACGCCCAGCGCTCCTCGGGCAACACCAACGACCTGCGCGGCAAGGTGCTCCGTATCAAGCCCACGGCCGACGGCGGCTACACCGTCCCGTCCGGCAACCTCTTCGCCGCGGGCACGGCCCAGACGCGCCCCGAGATCTACGCGATGGGCTTCCGCAACCCGTTCCGGATGTCCGTCGACAAGTCGACCGGCATCGTCTACCTCGGTGACTACGGCCCCGACGCCGGTGGCACCAGCGCCGACCGCGGCCCCAGCGGCCAGGTCGAGTTCAACCGCATCACCGAGGCCGGCAACTTCGGCTGGCCGTACTGCACCGGCATCAACACCGCCACCGAGACGTACGGCGAGTGGGCGTTCCCGGACGGACCCTCCGCGGGCAAGTACGACTGCGCGGGCGGCCCCACCAACAACTCCCTCCACAACACCGGCCAGAGCAAGCTCCCGCCGGCCAAGGCCGCCTGGATCCGCTACTCCGGTGACGCGGGCTCCCCGCCCGAGTTCGGCAGCGGCTCCGAGTCGCCCATGGGCGGTCCCGTCTACAACTACGACGCGGGTCTCGACTCCGCCGTGAAGTTCCCCGAGTCCCTCGACGGCCGCTTCTTCGCCGGTGAGTACGGCCGTAAGTGGATCAAGGCCATCGAGGTCAAGGCCGACGGTTCCCCCGGCGTCATCGAGAACTTCCCGTGGACCGGCACCCAGGTCATGGACCAGGCGTTCGGCCCGGACGGCGCCCTGTACGTCCTCGACTACGGCACCGGCTCCAACAACCAGGCGCTGTACCGCGTCGAGTACCTGGCCGGCAGCAACCGCAGCCCGGTCGCCAAGGCCGTCGCCGACAAGACATCGGGACCGACGCCGCTCGCGGTCTCCTTCTCGTCCGCCGGAAGCGCCGACCCCGAGGGCGGAGCGCTCAGCTACGCCTGGGACTTCGGTGACGGTACGAAGTCCACCGACGCCAACCCGAGCCACACCTACACCGAGGCCGGCACGTTCCAGCCGACCCTCACCGTCACCGACCCGGAGGGCCTGACCGGCTCCGCCAGCCTCGTCGTGACCGCCGGCAACAGCGCGCCCACCGTCACCCTGAACACGCCCACCGACGGCGAGCTGTTCTCCTGGGGCGACAGCGTCCCGTTCACCGTGACGGCCAGTGACCCCGAGGACGGCACCGTCGACTGCACCAAGGTCAAGGTGACGTATCTGCTGGGCCACGACGAGCACCGGCACCAGATCACCTCGAAGAACGGCTGCTCCGGCACCATCGACGTCCCCGTCGACGGTGAGCACGACACCGCGGCCAACATCTACGGGGTCTTCGACGCCGAGTACACCGACGCGGGCGGTCTGACCACCCACAGCGACAGCATCCTCCAGCCCCGGCACCGGCAGGGCGAGCACTTCGGCGCCCAGTCCGGCATCGAGGTCGCGGCCCACGGCAACGCCGAGGGCGGGGCCACGGTCGGCTTCACCGACAACGGCGACTGGGTCTCCTTCAAGCCGTACGCGGTGGACAACGCGACCAGCGTCTCGGCGCGCGTCGCGTCCGGCGGCGTCGGCGGCACGCTCGAAGTACGGGCGGGCTCCGCGACCGGCACGCTGCTCAGCACATTGACCGTCGCCCCGACCGGCGGCTGGGAGAACTTCGTGGACGTCACGGGGAACATCTCCAACGCCCCTGCCGGGACAACCGAGTTGTTCCTCGTCTTCAAGGGCGCGACGGGCCAGGGCAACCTCTTCGACCTGGACGCCTTCACCTTCTCCACCGGTGCGGCGGCCAAGG
Organism: Streptomyces sp. NPDC057307; assembly: GCF_042667665.1. Taxonomy (NCBI): domain Bacteria; kingdom Bacillati; phylum Actinomycetota; class Actinomycetes; order Kitasatosporales; family Streptomycetaceae; genus Streptomyces; species Streptomyces sp. NPDC057307. Next base: position 40,894 of record NZ_JBHUZM010000038.1, read on the forward strand.
CGGCCAAGGGAGTTGAGCGATGAGAGGTCAAATAGCCCGGCGTATGCGGCACTTGTCCTGTGTGCTGGCCGTCGCGCTCGGGGCCGCGTTCCTGGCACCCACCGGAGCTTCGGCGGAGGCCGCGGCCGATCCGTACGAGGTGCTCGTCTTCTCCAAGACGGCCGGATTCAGGCACGATTCGATCCCGGTCGGCATCCAGACGATCCAAGCGCTGGGCGCGGACAACGAGTTCACGGTCACGGCGACCGAGGACAGCGGTGCCTTCACCACGGCCAACCTCGCGAACTACGAGGCGGTGGTCTTCCTCAGCACGACCGGTGACGTGCTCAACGACGCGCAGCAGACGGCGCTGAAGTCGTACGTCGACGGGGGCGGCGGCTATGTCGGCGTCCACGCGGCGGCCGACACCGAGTACGAGTGGCCGGCGTACGAGGGCCTGGTCGGCGCCTGGTTCAAGAGCCACCCGGCGATCCAGCAGGCGACGGTCAAGAACGAGGACCGCACGAACCCGGCCACCTCGCACCTCGACCCGACCTGGTCCCGGACCGACGAGTGGTACAACTACCGCACCAATCCGCGCGGTAGCGTCCATGTGCTCCAGAGCCTGGACGAATCCACCTACAGCGGTGGGGAGATGGGCGGCGACCACCCGATCACCTGGTGCGACGAGCAGGCCGCGGGCCGGTCCTTCTACACCGGGCTCGGCCACACCCAGGAGTCGTACGCCGATCCCGACTTCCGTCAGGTGCTGCTGGGCGGGATCCAGTACGCGGCCGGCGCGGTCGAGGCCGACTGCTCGGCGGACGGCGGCGAGGACCCGGGTCCGCAGCCGACGGCCGTGGAGGGGGAGTCGTACACCTCCGGCTCGGGCGTGGAGCGCGCGAACCACGGCCCGGCCAGCGGCGGCCAGACCCTCGGTCACATCGAGAACGGTGACTGGGCCGGGTACTCGCAGGTCGACACCGCCGGTGCCACGAAGTTCACCGCCGACGTCTCGTCGGCGGGAGCGGGCGGCACCGTCGAGATCCGAAGCGGCTCCGCCACCGGCACCCTGCTCGGCTCGGTCGACGTCGCTCCGACGGGCGGCTGGGAGACCTTCACCGAGGTCTCCACCACGCTGACCGCCACCGGGACGGGCGCGCTGTTCCTGCGCTTCACCGGGGGAGCGGGCGCGCTGTTCGACATCGACAGCTTCACCCTCTCCGGCGCGGCCGAGGAGCCCAAGGCCGCCACCTCGGAGAACGTGCACCTCTTCTACTACCCCTGGTACGGCAGCCCCGAGGTCAACGGCAGCTGGCGGCACTGGCAGCAGGGCGGCCAGAACCCGCCCGAGGACGTCGGCGCCGACCTCTACCCCAAGCTCGGGGCGTACGACTCCGGTGACTTCACCGGCGCCGTCGAAGAGCACATGAAGTGGATCAAGCAGTCGGGTGCCAATGTCCTGGTCTACAGCTGGTGGGGCCAGGGCAGTTACGAGGACGGCCTGGTCGACGGTGTGATGGACGCGGCCCAGCGCCACGGCATCAAGGTCGCCTGGCACCTGGAGCCGTACAGCGGTCGCAGCGGTGCGTCCACGGTGGACGACATCAACTACATCAACGAGAACTACGGCGACCACCCGGCGTACTTCCGCGACGCGGAGCGCAACAACAGCAACGCGTTCTACGTCTTCCAGAGCCTCGACGTGCCCGACTGGTCGGCCCTGGACCAGGTGACCGACAACAACATCGTCCTGGCCCAGACCACCGACACGTCGAAGATCGCGCACTTCAACGGCATCTACACGTACGACGGTATCGCCGGCGCCACCGCTCCCGGCTGGAAGAACGCCGGGGACTACGCGGCGGCGAACGATCTGGTCTGGGCGCCCTCGGTGGCCCCCGGCTACATCGACGACCGCGCCGTACCCGGCAACACCACGCCCACCCTGGGCAGGGACAACGGCGCCGCGTACGACAAGCAGTGGAACAACGCGCTGGACCCGGCCATCGGCGGATCACCCACCTGGGTCTCCGTCACGTCCTTCAACGAATGGCACGAGGGAAGCTCGATCGAACCCGCGTCGAGCAACCCGCCGGCCGGTCACGGCTACCAGACCTTCTCGGGCGCGTACGGGAAGACCGGGGCCGACGCCGAGACGGCGTATCTTGACCGCACGCAGTACTGGGTGAACCAGTTCGAGGCGGCGCGAGCGGCCAAGCTGCGGTGAGAGCGGCCCGTGCCGGGTGCCAGACACCCCCGGTCCGGGCGATGAAGCAGCGGGCCCGGTACGGCGAACCTGCCGTACCGGGCCTTCTGTTGTTCGGCGGGCCGGGTCATCGCTCGGCCTCCCAGACGACGGGCGCCGATTCGGGGCCGTCGCTGCTGCCGTCCCCGTCGCCGTCCCCGTCGTCCGTGACCACCAGCCGCACCCCGTCCCGGCCGCCCGGCAGGCGCACCGTCGCGTCGACCTCCACCTCGATCGACGTCACCCCCGTCCGCCGGTGGGCGGCGGCCAGCGCGCCGCGCAGCGCGGCCAGCAGCCCGGCGTGCAGCGAATCCCCTACGAGAGTGTCGACCGCCCCCGTGAAGTGCACGGACGGCTGGAACCCGAGGAGGGCCGCCGCGCCCGCCGTCTCACGCAGCACCTTGCCGCGCAGGCTCGCCGGCGCGTCGGCGGGCGGCTGCTGGAGGGCGAAGATCGTGGTCCGCACCTCCTGGATGGTGGAGTCCAACTCGTCCACGGCGTGGCCGAGCAGATCGGCCAGCTCCCCCTCACCGGTACGCCGCCGGGTCGACTCCAGCATCATCTCGGTGGCGAACAGCCGCTGCACGACCAGATCGTGCAGGTCACGGGCGATCCGGTCGCGGTCCTCGAAGACCGCCAGCCGCTCGCGGTTGTGCTGCGCGTCGGCCAGCACCAGCGCGAGCGCCGCCTGGGAGGCGAACTGCGTGGCCAGCAGCCGGTCCACGGAGGTGTACGGGCGGCCGCCCCGCTTGCGCGGCAGGGCGAGCGTGCCGATCAGCCGGCCGCCGCTCTGGAGCGGCAGCATCATGCTGGGCCCGAACCGGGTCCGTACGTGGGTGGTCATCCGGGGGTCGGTCGCCGAGTCGTCGATGTAGACGGGTTCGCCGCCGAGGAGCTGGATGAGTACGGGGGAGCCGGGGGCGATGCTCGTACCGACGAAGTCGCCGGGGTCGTCCAGGGCGGAGGCGGCGACGATCTCCATGCCGCCCTCGTCGGTGGGCTGGAGCACCACCCCGGCGGCGGCTCCCGCCAGGATCCGCGCCGACTTCGCGAGCGTCGTCAGCGCGTCCGCCGCGGTCTCGCCGGTGAGCAGCGCGGTCGTGACGGCGGCGGCGCCCTCGATCCACCGCGCGCGCTGACGGGCGGTCCCGTACAGGCGCGCGTTGCCGATCGCGATCCCGGCCTGCGAGGCGAGCACACGCAGCAGGGCCAGGTCCTCCTCGGTGAAGGGGCCGTGCCGCTTGCGGGCCAGACAGAGATGACCGAGCACGTCGTTGTTGACACGGACGGGGACGCCGAGGCTGAGGGTGCTGCCGGGGTGCCCGAGGAGTCCGGTGTGCCCGGTGGGCAGCCGGGTGATCCGCCGGCGCTCGTCCTCGCTGAGCCCGACGGAGAACAACTCGGCGATACGGCTTCGCCCCCGGCCGTGCGCGGGCCCGGCGAGCGCGAGCGCGCCGTAACGCGCGCCGGTGAGATCGGCGGCGCTGTCGACGACGTGCTGAAGGGTCGACGCCAACTCGACCTCGGTCCCGACGTTGAGGACGGCGTCGAGCAGCATGGGCAGCCGGGGGGCGGCGGCACGGGGGCCACCGCTTCCGGGGCGGCTGCTCGTGGGGTCTTCGGCGCGCGGGGAACCTGCCCGGTCCGGGTCGTACGGGCGGTCGTCCCGATCGCCCCCGCTGTCGGGGACCTCCCGACCGTCCGGGCGATCGTGCGAGCCGTCCTGCGCGGCAGGGGCGGAAGGGTCTCGCTCGTCCGGGAAGTCCGACCCGTCCGGGCGGTGCTCCCGGTGGCCCGAATCCTCCGTCACCCCGTCACCCCCTCCCGCCGACATGCGCCGTCCCGATCGCCGGGACGCTCGCCCCGCCGGTCCGCGGGGGCCCGGTCTCCCGGCCCGCCCCGGCCGTCGTCCATGTCGCCCGTGCCGTCGGGGATGCCGGTGCACCCACCCGTGCCGTCGGGGAGGCCAACGCGCTCATCCGGTCCGTCGGGGGCCTCCCGGCCGTCCGGGGCCCGGGCGGACCCCCGGTCGCCGGCAGCCCGGTCCTCCCGGCGCCCGTCGGCTCCGTCCTCCCCGCCCGTCGTCACGTCACTCGGCGTGCGCCAGCGGGTTGAGTACCAGCGGCTGGATCTTGCCGTCCAGCATCGCCCCGAGCCCGAGGATCGCGCACACGTCGGGCCGCTCGGCGATGTGCACCGGCATGCCCGTCGCGTCGCGCAGCATCTGGTCCAGGCCCGGCAGCAGCGCGCTGCCGCCGACCATCATGATGCCGGTGTCGGCGAGGTCGGCCACCAGGTCCGGCGGGCAGTCGCGCAGAACCTTGCCGATGCCGTCGAGCACCGCGGTGAGCGGCGTGTGGATGGCCTGCCGTACGGCGGCGGTGTCCACGAAGACCGACCGGGCCAGCCCCGTCGCCACGTCACGGCCGTGGATCTCCGTCGAGGTGGGGCCGTCCGGCGTGATGCCGTTGCCGCGCAGCGCCAGCTGGAGCGGCCGGACGGACTGGCTCGGCAGCATCAACTCGTGCTGGTGGCGCAGATGCTGGATGACCGCGTGGTCGATGGCGTTGCCGCCGACCGGGATCCGCTGGGCCGTCACGATCGAACCGAGCGACAACACCGCGACCTGCGTGGTCGCCGCGCCGCACACCATGATCATGGTGGCGGTCGGCTTCTCCACGGGCAGCCCGCAGCCGACCGCGGCGGCGATGAGCGTGTCGACCAGCTCGACCCGGCGGGCGCCGAGACCGACCAGGGTCTCGACGGCCGCGCGCTGGGCGAGCGGGTCGCTGTCGTGGGGCGTACAGGCCGCCGCGCGCAGCCGCGGCTTTCTGCGCAGCTGGCGGCGGAGCTTCTCGCCGAGGAGATGGCGGAGCATCCGCTGGGCCATCTCGATGTCCACGACGGTGCCGCCGGTCACGGGGCGGGCGACGCGGATGTAGTCCGGCGTACGGCCCGTCATCTGCTCGGCGAGCGCGCCGACGGCGATGAGCGCTCCGGTCCGGGTGTTCACTGCGGCGACGCTCGGCTCGTCCACGACGAGCCCGGATCCCTTCACAAAGACCCGGGTCCTGGCGGCCCCGAGGTCGACGGCGACATGGCAACGGCGCAACTGCTCAAGGCTGACGGTCACGGCGGGTTCTTCTCCCGGGAGCGCTGAGGTGGATCACCGGCGGGCCGCCGGTCCTCTTCGCATCGTGGGCGCCCGAGGGGCGGTGCGCGCGCTGGGATGCGCCGGTCGGGGGTACGGAGCTGACGCCACGCCAGGGAACGGACCCTGACGCGCCGCCAGGAACGCGCCGCCGGAGCCCGCCCCGCCTACGCCCCGCCTACGCCCCGCCCCGCGCCGGCGCCCAACGCTGCAGCAGGCCCCAGGTGAACTCCGCGACGCACGGCCCCGTCCCCGGCGTGTCGAACGCGAGACCCCAGCGGCTCGGCGCCGTACCCTCCAGCGGTCTGGCGGGGGCGAACGCGCGGGCGACCTCGTCGACCGTGCAGGACCAGGGGCGCAGATCGTCCGCCGTACGCAGCTCGGGACCCGGTTCGCCCGGCGCCCGTACCAGCCACTCGTTCCACACGCCGCCGCCCGGTGCCGCCGTCACCTCGAAGCGGAGCGTGGGCCAGAGCGGAACGGGCCACAGCAGCACCTCGCACGCCAGATCGCCGACCTGCCGGGGGAACGTCGCCTCCGGCGCGCCCAGCACCGAGCGGTAGCGCGACAGCGTGCCCCGGGCACGCGGGGAGCGGACCATCGCCTGCCAGCGCCGGTTGGCCTCCCGCATCTCGGCGAGCGACGCGCCCAGTTCACGCCGGGCGTCCTCGACCAACTCACCCTGGTGGTCGGCCATTCGGCGCAGCAGTACGAGTTGGAAGTCGCGTGGTCCGAAACGGTGGGAGGTTCCACCGGCTCCGGCCGATGTCGTGGCATTCATAGCGACATCGTGCACCTTCGGGGCAGGTCGGGCGGCGGATTGGTGGAAGGACCGATTCCGCACAGGATCTTCACACCACAGGTGCCCGCTCCAGGGTTAGTCGGATTATCTTCAGGGCGCCATGGACTACTGCCATCACTGTCGGCGGCACCTCAACGGCGCCCTGGCTTGCGCCGGGTGCGGTACGCCCGCCGAGGAGCTACGGCTCCACGACCCCGTCCCGCACGAGGCGGAGGTGGTCCTTGCCACGCGCGAACACAGTGAGGAGCCCGCCGGGAGCCCGCGCCGGCAGCGTGGTTCCCGCAAGCGCAAGGTGTCCCGTCGTGAGCGCCGTGAGATGCGCGCCGAGCGCGGTGTCCACCGGCGCAAGGGCCGCGCCGTCCTGCTCACCGTGATGGGTCTCGTCCTGGCGGTCGGCGCGCTGAGCCTGGCCGAGCTGGCGCTGGAGTCGTCCGGCGACGACGGCGACGCCACCTCCGTACAGGAGGACCGGGCCATAGAGATCGACGGCGGACCGCCGCCGACCGGCCCGACGAAACCCAAGGCCCCGGTCCCCGTGACCGGCACGCCCTCCGAATCCACCGGCTCGCCCGGCCCCGGTGGGGACGGCTCGCCCGACCCCTCGGCGTCCGGTACGGGATCAGGGTCGTCCGACGGCGAGGAGTCCCCGGCACCGACGGACGCGGCGGACCCGGGCGACGGGCCGGACCCGAGCGGCTCGCCCGGCCCCACGGGCTCCACCGGTCCCTCGGGCGACCCGAGCACCCCCGGCCAGTCGAATCAGCCCCCGCCGCCGCAGCCCTCCACCTCCACGGAACCCCCGGCGGAGGATGACGACGGCTGCGTCCTGTTGATCTTCTGCTTCTGAGGGCAGGGCGGGGCGGTCACTGCCCTGCGTCGGGCCCCAGCATCCGCTTCAGCAGATCCCGCAGCACCGTCCGCTCGGCCACCGAGAGGTCCGCCAGCGGTTCCCGCGCGAAGTTCAGTCCGTCCCGCAGCTGCCGCGCCGTGCTCCGCCCCTTCTCCGTGGGCGCCGCGAGCTTCACCCGCCGGTCGGAGGGGTCGGGGCGCCGCTCCACCAGGCCGCGTGACTCCAGCCGGTCCACGATCCCCGTGACGTTCGACGGCTCGCATTTCAGCTTCTGTGCGATCCGGCGCATGGGCAGCGGCTGAATGGAGAGCAGCCCCAGTACCCGTGCCTGCGCGCCGGTCAGGGAGTGCTCCGCCGCGGCGTGGTCGTACTCCTCGTAGTAGCGCGCCACGACCGTGCCGATGAGTTCGACGACTTCGAGGGTCAAGGGGTCCGTGTGCTCAGCCATACGAAGCAGCGTACCCGTTTACTTGACAACATGAAATATCGAGGAGCATGGTTGTTTCAGGTAGTGAAGCTTTAGTCGAGGAGGCACCGCACCCATGACCGTTCTTCCCGCGTCCGGCCGCGAATGGCATCTTGTAGCCCGCCCGCACGGCTGGCCGAAGCCCGAGGACTTCGCCCTGCGCGAGGCCCCCGTGGCCGAGCCGGGCGAGGGCCGGGTCCTCGTCCGCAACAAGCACTTCTCGGTCGACCCGTACATGCGCGGCCGGATGAACGACGTGAAGTCGTACACCCCGCCGTACAAGCTCGACCACCCCATGGACGGCGCCGCCGTCGGTGAGGTCGTCGCCTCGAACGCCGAAGGCTTCGCGGTCGGCGACCATGTGCTGCACGGACTCGGCTGGCGGGAGTACGCGGAGGTGCCGGCCAAGTACGCCACGAAGGTCGACGCCTCGCTCGCGCCGCTCAGCGCCTACCTCGGCGTCCTCGGTATGACGGGCCTCACCGCCTACGCGGGGCTCTTCGAGACCGCCTCCTTCAAGGAGGGCGACGCCGTGTTCGTCTCCGGCGCCGCCGGCGCCGTTGGCAACCAGGTGGGTCAACTGGCCCGTATCAAGGGCGCGTCGCGGGTCATCGGGTCGGCGGGATCCGACGAGAAGGTCAAGCTTCTTACAGAGGAGTACGGCTTCGACGCCGCCTTCAACTACAAGAGCGGCGGCTCGGTCAAGGAGCAGCTCAGGCAAGCCGCGCCCGACGGCATCGACGTCTACTTCGACAACGTCGGGGGCGAGCACCTCGAAGCCGCGCTCTCCTCGTTCAACCTGCACGGCCGCGCCACCATCTGCGGCATGATCTCGCAGTACAACAGCACCGAGTCGACCCCCGCCCCGCACAACCTCGCGCTGGTCATCGGCAAGCGGCTGCGCCTCCAGGGCATGCTCGTCAACGATCACCGCGACCTCATGCCGCGGTTCGTCGAGGACGTCTCCGGCTGGCTCGCCTCCGGCGAACTCAAGTACCAGGAGACGTCCGTCGAAGGTATCGAGAAGGGCTACGACGCCTTCGTCGGGCTGCTCCGGGGCGAGAACACCGGAAAGATGATCGTCACCCTCCGCCAAACGTCGGCCGAACCACAGCGACCGACCCTCAGCCGTTAGGCTCGTGCCAGGCCGTCGTGGTCCGTGGGCGCGAACCGCGACGTACAAAGAAGAAGGAACCCCGAATGACCATCCAGAAGATCGACTCCCTCTACACCGCCGTCGCCACCGCGGAGAACGGCCGTGACGGCCGCGTCTCCTCGGACGACGGCCAGCTCGACGTCGTCGTCAACCCGCCCAAGTCGATGGGTGGCAGCGGCGCCGGTACGAACCCGGAGCAGCTCTTCGCCGCCGGTTACAGCGCCTGCTTCCAGGGTGCGCTCGGCGTCGTGGCTCGCAAGGAGAAGGCGGACATCTCCGGCTCGACCGTGACCGCCAAGGTCAGCATCGGCAAGACCGAGGCCGGCGGTTTCGGACTTGAGGTCGAACTGGAGGCGTCCATCCCGAACGTGGACGCGGCCACCGCGAAGGACCTGCTGGAGAAGGCGCACCAGGTGTGCCCGTACTCCAACGCCACACGCGGCAACATCAAGGTCGAGCTGTCCGTCGCCTGACGGACCGTCCGACCGCAAGACCGCAACACCGCAAGACCGCAACACCGCACGTCCGGCCGATCGCACGACTGACGGCACGGCCGCTCCATAGCCACGCGAAGGGCCGCACCCCCACGAGCGGGGTGCGGCCCTTCGTGCGCGCCTCCTACGGAAGCCGGTTCAGCAACGCCCTGCCCACCTGGGCGAACGAGCCCTTCGGGTGGTCACGGAACAGCGGCTCGGTGCCGAACAGCGTGACCGGCGCCCCGGCCGCCGACGTACCGCTCACGATCGCCGCCTGTCCCGCCGCGGCCTGCGGACCGCCCGTGCCGTCCTCATTCGCGCGCCAGTGGCCCGAGACGAGCGGGTTGCCGCCGCCGTACGACTGCTCCGTACGCACGCCCTTGCCGAGCGCGGTGTACCAGATCGGCGAGTAGACGAACGAGTGCGGCTGCGTGCCGCCGGTGATCGGGCCGGGCGTGTTGAGCACCCGCACCACGCCGTTGGCGTTCCCGTTGCCCCGCACCGGTGTGGCCGTCAGCAGCGCGGCCTCGGAGTTGAACGTCGCACCGCCGGAGCCCAGCGCCACCACCGGGGCGCCCCCGGCGAGGAACTCACCGAGCGCGGCGCGGGCGGTCTCGTCGAGCGCCTTGTGGCTCAGCCCCGTCGACACGTACAGCGCGTCGGCCTTCGACCAGTCGAAGCCCGCGTTGGCCGTCGCAGTCGACACCGGCAGCACCTCGAAGCCCATCTCGCGCAGCGCGAACAGCTCGCCCGAGTTGACCGCCGCGGCGACCGTCGTACGGCGCAGCGCCGCGACGCCCTTGTCCTTGGTGGCGGTGAAGACGACGCCGTACCGGTCGGCCAGGATCTCGGCCTTCCTACGGGCCGACGACGGCACGATCGCCGCGCCGTCCGCGGTCCTGCGCACCTGCACACCTTGCGCGAGCAGGGAGTTGACGGCGGCGAACTCCTTCGGGTCGTCCAGCCGCAGCTTCAGGTCCCCGTTACGGGCCACCGAGCCGACGGGCGCGGCCGCGTTCACCTCGCGCCCGGAGAAGTCCAGCCCGCCCCGCTGGACCTTGGTGACGTTCGCGCCCCACAGCAGCCCGAGGCTCCAGCCCGAGATGTCGTACATCGACGACACGTCGGCGCTGATGTCCCGGCCCTCGTCCAGGATGACGTTGGCGATACCGCGCTTGGCCTGCTCCATGTCGACCACGTACGAACCGGCCGGGTAGTTGCGGCCGGCCACCTTGAAGCTCTTACGGGCCTGCTCGACCTTCACGTCGTTGGCTATGAGGTGGTCGACGAGCCGGGCGGCGGCCGAGGCCGACCGCTGGCCGTCGCCGGCCGGGATCACGTACGCGCGCGGGAAGTCGGTCGTGTAGATGTCCTCCGGACCGATGCCGGGCACACCGGGCACCGTCTCCTCGGAGATGACCCGCTGCTTCTCGCCCGCCACACCGCGCCTGAACGTCTCGATCTGGTCGGCGATCAGCGTCTTGCGGTGGTCCAGCGCGAAGTCGAGCGTGGAGCGCATCGCGGCGCCCGCGACATCCGTGTTGATCGCGGACCTGCGGCGCAACTCCTCGACGGGCAGGGTGTTGTAGTCGTTGTTGTTGACCCGCATCGGGATCTCGATGGTGTGCGAGGCGACCGCGCCCTGGAACGCCATGTACTGCGGGGTGAAGATCGGCGGCCAGTCGTCCCAGCCCTCCTCCTGGTCCCGGAAGGGGATGACGGGCGGCTCGACGCCGTCCTTCTCGGACGTGTAGCCGAGGTCGTTGACCGCCTCCTCCATACCGAGGGCGTTGGCGTAGGAGTTCTTGAGGAACAGGTCGTACTCGTAGTTCTCGCCGTGCGGCGGCGTCGTCGGCTCGATGAGCGTGCCGTTGACGTACCCGTGCAGATCGAGCATGACCGCCGGCTGCTTGTCGACGGCTATCTGCCGGATCGCGCGCGCCTCCGGCTGCGAGGCGGTGATGAAGTCGCGGTTGAGGTCGATGCCGTTGCCGTTGGCGCGGGTTCCGGCTATCCGGCCGTCCGGGTTGGCCGTGACGTTGAGATGGATCCGGCTCGTGGCCAGCAGTTTCTTCGTCCGGCTGTCCTTGGCCTTCGCCAGCTCCTCGATGAGCTTCAGGGCCGCGTCGGTGCCCTCCCACTCATTGCCGTGGATGTTGTTGTTGATGAAGACGGGAGTCTTGTAATTCTCCTTGATGCGCTTGTCCTTGGCGGCCGACGCGGGGGAGTTCTCGATGCGCTCGCGCATCCGCTCCTGCTCGGCGGCCTCCTTCGCGCTCTCCGGGGCCGTGACCGTCACCAGATACAGGTCGTGCCCGCCGGCCGACCGGCCCGTGACCTCGACACTGACCCGATTGCCCAGCTCCTGAAGGGCGTTGAGACGCGGAGCGAGCGCGTGGTACGGCGCCAGGCCCAGCTTGATGGCCTTGTCGGCCGGGTTCTCGGGCAGCGTGTCGAGGACGTTCCGGCGCGGATAGCCGCCGTCCTTGCGCAGACCGAGGGAGGTCTTGCCCACCGAGGAGAGCGCGGCGGCACCGGCCGAGGGCAGCGCGGACGAGGCCACGCGGCTGTCCGTGGTGCCGCCGTCCCGCACCGGGTGCGACGAGCGGCCGCCGTCGGCGCCGGGGGAGGCGAGCGCGGGCAGCGGTGCGAGCATCAGGGCCGCGGTGGCCGTGGCGGTGGCGAGCAGAACGGGTCTGGGCATCCCCATGCGGATGTACCTCCGGGTCGTGCGGGGGGCGATCGTTCGGTTCAATAGGCAGGTCATACCGGTTGAACGTGTCAACAACAAGGGGTGCTCGGACTCTCATCCGTCCCACCCGCACCATGGAACCGGCCGGGAACCACCCCGAAACAGCCGTGGAACAACCCCGATAGGCTGACGGTATGGGTGATCTCGGTGTGGGCTTCGGCTACTTGGTGAAAGGCCAGCGCTGGGTCGGCGCGCACGGCAGATGGCTGGGCTTCGGGCTGCTGCCCGGACTGGTGACCCTTGTGCTGTACGCGGCGGCGCTCGTCGGCCTGCTCTACGGCGCCGACGACCTGACGGCCTGGGCGACACCCTTCGCCGACGACTGGTCCTCGCTGTGGCAGGGACTGTTCCGCGGCTTCCTCACCGTGCTGCTCTTCGCGATCGTGCTGTTCGTCGCCGTGATCACCTTCACCGCCGTGACCCTGCTCGTCGGGCAGCCCTTCTACGAATCGCTGTCCGAGGCCGTGGACCGGTCGGAGGGCGGCGACGTACCCGAGTCGGGTCTGCCGCTCTGGCGCGAACTGTGGATCTCCGCGCGCGACAGCCTGCGGATCCTGGGACGCGTGCTGCTGTACGCCGTCCTGCTCTTCGCCCTCGGCTTCGTCCCCGTCGTCGGCCAGACCGTCGTCCCCGTGCTCGGCTTCTGCGTGTCCGGCTTCTTCCTCACGGAAGAACTCACAGCGGTCGCGATGCAGCGACGCGGTATCGAACTGAAGCAGCGCCTCCCGCTGTTGCGCCACCGCCGGCTGCTCACCCTGGGCTTCGGGGTCCCGCTGACACTCGCCTTCCTGGTGCCGTTCGTCGCGGTGTTCCTGATGCCGGGCGCGGTGGCCGGGGCGACGCTGATGGCCCGCGACCTGACGGGGGAGGGCGCCGGTACCGGCCCCGCCGATCCGGCGACACCGCGCCTCAACACGGCGCCGGGGCAGGCCGGTTCGCCCCTGACCGGCGGTACGGCTCCGGCACCCGAGGTCCCGCGCGACTGGTGAACGCGGTCGCCGGCCGGTCGCGGCCCACCGGGGCGGACCCGGTGCGCCGCTCCGGCCCCCCCCGGCCTACGACTCCTCCGCCGCCACCCGCACGATCGTGCGCAGCTGCGCCGTGATGTCCAGCCTGTTCTGTACGAAGACCGGATCCGACACCGTCCCGGTCGCCGGGTCGGTGTTGCCCGGCCCGAACTGGAGCACCGGCGTGTGGACATGGCCGCCCGGGATGTCGAGCCCCAGCCGGTCGCGCAGCAGCGTCGCCCGGTAGGCGATCTCGTTCGACAGATAGTCGCCGCCACCACCGGCGCGGGCCGCCGAGCCGGGCGTCGGACCGTCCGGACGTACGACGGGGGCGGTGGCGCCCGCCGGGATCTCGGTGACCGACGTGTTGTCGTACACCGGGAACCGCCCCGTGTCGGCCGCCACGATGCCCGCGTAGGGCAGCGTCGTCTTCGTCCACTGGGGCTGCGTGGCCGGGTCCCGCACCGGTACAAGCCCGGTCTCGGACACGTTCTCGTTGTCACCGAAGCCGCCGCGCCAGGCGCCGTTGTACCGCTCCACGTCGATACGCCCCACCCGCCCCTGACTGACCGTCACGAACAGGTCGGCGCGGGGCAGCGCACGGCGCAGGGCCCGTTCGACCGTGCCGTCCGCGAAGTCCCCCCAGCGGACCGGGAACACGGCGGTCTCGACGCGCGCCGGTCCGTCGGCCGTACGGATCACCGTGCCGTCCAGCGCGAGCGCGACCGCCCCGGACGGGTTGCTGATCCGGATGTCCCGGTCCAGCGTGAACGGGTCGAAGCCGGTGACCACGATCCGCTTGACGCCCTTCGCCCGGTCCCGGTCCCGTTCCTTGCCCCGGTCCGTCATCGAGTCCTGGCCGCGCGACGCGCTCTCCAGCCGCTCCAGCAGCCGTACGCCCGCCGCCTCGGACAGCCCGGACTCCGCGTGCCACGCGCGCAGTTCACGGGTCATGGCCAGCCGCGCCCAGTACAGCGGCCGGTCGTCGTCCCGGCTCAGCTCACCGCCCGCCGGACCCCGTCCCTGCGCGCGGTCCACCGCCCGCTGCCACAGCTGTTCGCCATGCCGTACGGCCGCGCGCTCCGCCTGCGCGTACGAGCCCGCGCCGCGCAGCGACCTCGCGAACGCCGGAGCCACGGAGCCGAAGCCGCTGTCGCCGAGTATCCGCCGGGGCACATCACCGTCGAGGCGTTTCTCCTCGACGGTGACGGGCGGGGCGGGGGCGGCTGCCGTGGCCTGTGGGGGAGGTGCCACGGCGACCAGGGCGGCCGACGCGAGCAGTACGAGTCCGAACCGGCCCATGTTGCCGGTGGTGCGCACGAGTCTCACGGGAGTCCTTCCGTCGGGTGGCGGAAGTATCACCTCCGGTGCCCGCCGGCCGCTACCGCGCCCGCCACCCGCTACCGCTCCGGCCCCTCCGCGCCACCCCGCAGCAGTGTCACGAACGCCCGGAACGCCTCCGGCATGTCCACCGACTCCGGTGCGAGCAGCCACTGGTACTGGAGCCCGTCCATCACCGCCACCAGGAGCGGCGCCGTCTGCTCGGGTGTGAGCCCGCTCGGCAGCCGGTCGCCGAACTCGTCGCGCAGCACACCCGCCATATTGCCCCGTACCTGCACATAGCGGCGGGTGAAGAACTCCCCGGCCGGGTGACCCTCCGTCACACTCTCGCCGAGCAGCGCCGAGAAGGTCTGCACGATGCCGGGCCGCATCGCGTTGTAGTCGACCATCGACGTCAGCAGCTCCAGCCGCCAGCCGTCCGCGCCCCGGCTGCCGCCCCCGGTGTCCCACTGGTCGCGCTCGTCCATGACGGCGAGGAGCAGCGCCTCCTTCGTGGGGAAGTAGTGGAGCAGTCCCTGCTGGGTGAGGCCCACCCGCTCGGCCACCGCGCCCAACGTCGTGCCGCGGTAGCCGCGTTCGGCGATCACCTCGATGGTGGCGCGCAGAATCTCCGCCCGCCGCTCCGCGCCTCTGGGCCTCGCCATGCAACCGGGTCCTCTCGCCTCGTACCTGTCCGCTCACCGGCCGTTGTCCGGACCGTACACGAGTAACAAACCGATAACGAAGCCTACCCGCCTACAGAATTACGGGTCACCATGTAACCGTCCGCAGGAGCAGGACACTGACGAGGAGGTACCGCCGTGACCGGCGCACCCAACACCCGGGCCGACCAAGCACGCGAAGCGGCCGTCGAGGCGGCGCTCGGCAAGCTGGATCTCGACGACAAGGCGCGGCTGCTGGCGGGGCAGGACAACTGGTCGCTGCCCGCCCTCCCGGAGATCGGCCTGGCCTCCCTCGTCATGTCCGACGGCCCGATCGGTGTCAGGGGCGTCCGCTGGACCGCCGACGACCCGTCGGTCGCGCTCCCGTCGCCCACCGCGCTCGCCGCCACCTGGGACCCCGAACTGGCCCGCGGGGCAGGCCGGTTGCTCGCCCAGGAGGCCCGCCGCAAGGGCGTGCACGTCCTCCTCGCGCCGACCGTCAATCTGCACCGGTCCCCGCTGGGCGGCCGGCACTTCGAGGCGTACAGCGAAGACCCGTACCTCACCGGCGAGATCGGCACCGGCTATGTCCTCGGCGTGCAGGACGGCGGCGTCGGCACGACCGTCAAACACTTCGTCGCCAACGACGCCGAGACCGACCGCTTCACCGTCGACAACATCGTCGCCCCGCGCCCGCTGCGCGAGCTGTACCTCGCCCCGTTCGAGGCCATCGTCAAGAACGCCCACCCCTGGGGCATCATGGCCGCCTACAACCAGGTCAACGGCCACTCGATGACCGAGCACCGCCATCTCCAGAACGAAGTCCTGCGCGGCGAATGGGGATTCGACGGCTACATCGTCTCCGACTGGCTGGCCGCCCGCTCCACCACCGGCGCCATCCTCGGCGGCCTCGACGTCGCGATGCCCGGCCCCAAGACCGTGTACGGCCAGGCGCTCGCCGCCGCCGTCCGGGCCGGCGAGGTCGAGGAATCCCTCGTCGACGACGCCGTACGCAACGTGCTGAGGCTCGCCGCCCGCGTCGGCGTCCTCGACAACGCGCCCGCCGTCGTCGCCGAGTCCGCCCTCCCCGCACCCCTCGACGGCGACGCACTGGCCCGCGAGGTCGCGCGCCGCTCCTTCGTCCTCGTACGCAACGAGGTACGCGACGGGCGTCCCGCCCTGCCCCTCGACCCGGCCGGCACCCGCACCGTCGCCCTCAGCGGCGCCGCCGCCCGCGACGCCCGCATCCTCGGCGGCGGCTCGGCCACCGTCTTCCCGCCGCACACCGTCTCGCCGCTCGACGGCCTCACCGCCGCCCTGCCCGAAGGAACCCTCAGCTACAGCGTCGGCGCCGACCCCAGCGACCAACTCGGCGTCGCCGCCAAGGGATTCGCCCTGCGCGCCGTCTGCCGCGCCGCCGACGGCCGGGAGCTGGGCACCACCGACATCCCCTCCGGCATGGTCCAGTGGGTCGGTGCCGACCTGCCCGACGGCGTCGTCTACGACGAACTGCACAGCGTCGAGTTCACCGGCACCTTCACCCCGCGCGAGAGCGGCGACCACACCTTCGGCACCCGAGGCATCGGCCCCCTCGTCCTCACCGTCGACGGCGAGAAGATCTGGGAGGGCGAGGAAGGTCTCGGGACAAGCACCGACCCGTTCAACGCGTTCTTCGGCGAGCGACTGGCCCGCGCCCGGGTCACCCTCCTCGAAGGCGAGAGCGTCGACGTCTCGCTGCGCCTCACCGTGCCCCGGCTGCCCGGAGCGCCGATGGACGCGGTCGCCTTCTCCCTGCTCCACCTCGGCCCGCAGCGTGACCCCGAGGACCTGATCGCCGAGGCCGTCGAGGCCGCCAGGACCGCGGACACCGCCGTCGTGGTGGTCGCGACCACCACGGCCGTCGAGTCCGAGGGCTTCGACCGTACGAGCCTGGAACTGCCCGGCCACCAGAACGCGCTCGTCGCGGCCGTCGCGGCCGTCAACCCGAACACCGTCGTCGTCGTGAACACCGGCTCACCGGTCGAACTGCCGTGGCGTGACGACGTGGCAGCCGTCCTGCTCAGCTGGTTCCCGGGCCAGGAGGGCGGCGCCGCGCTCGCCGACGTCCTCACCGGCGCCGAGGAGCCCGGCGGCCGGCTCACCACCACCTGGCCGGTCGCCCTCGCCGACGTCCCCGTCACCGACACCACCCCGGCCGACGGCCAACTGCACTACACCGAAGGCGTGTTCATCGGCTACCGCGCCTGGGAGCGGGCCGGCACGACCCCCGCGTACCCCTTCGGCCACGGCCTCGGCTACACCGACTGGGAGTACGAGACGCTCGACGCCACCACCGAACGGGCCACCGTGACGCTGCGCAACACCGGCGCCCGGCCCGGCCGCGAGACCGTCCAGATCTACCTCGCGCCCACCCCCGGCGACGCACCCGACGCCCCCGAGCGCCCGGCGCGCTGGCTGGCCGGCTTCGCCTCCGTCGAGGCGGGCCCCGGCGAGAGCGTCCAGGTGACGATCCCGCTCAGGGCCCGCGCCTTCGAGATCTGGGACGAGCGGGAGAACGCCTGGACGCCGATTCCGGGCGCGTACGAGATCCAGGCGGCCCGCTCACTCACCGACCGCAGACTGACCGCACCGGTCCAGCGCTAGGGCCTGTCTTCAAAGTCCCGCCTGGCCTGCGACGCCTGGCACGGCACCTCGCCGCGTTGTCGGAATCGGCCAAGTACGCCCAGTACGAGGCCGATCCTCCGCCTTGCGATGCACCGCACCAACGAGACATCAGCCGCTCCGCGGCGGGCGCAGGCCCCGCCCTA
>NZ_JBHUZM010000039.1:0-46983 GCF_042667665.1 Streptomyces sp. NPDC057307
GTTCGGGACCGGCTGCATCTGGGACCGGCTGTCCTTCACCTTTGGCCGGGCGTGTCCGCCCGGCCAACGGTGCGACACCTCGGGCTCACACCGCCGCGGGGAACGCGTTCACCCCGGTCAGCCCGGCCGACAACCGCCACAGCCGCGCGGCCTGTTCGGGGTCGGTCGCCCAGGCGCTCACCCCGCTGCCCAGCGTGGTGTCCGGGGCGGCCGGCTCGGCGATGTCGCAGTCCTCGCAGTACACCCCGCCCATGCCCGCCAGCCGCGCCGAGGTCGCCGCCCAGACCTGCGTCGCGGCACCCTGCTCGGGGGTCTTCCAGCCACCGTTCGTCGGGCTGGCGTCGATCGCCGTCGACAGATCCGCCAACTCCGTCTCGGACATGTGGCGTCCCAGCGATGTGGCGACGGTGCCGGGGTGCAGCGAGAAGGCCCGTACCCCGGAGTCCCGCCCCAGCGCGTCCAGTTGGACCGCGAACAGCGCGTTGGCGGTCTTCGCCTGGCCGTACGCCTGCCACTTGTCGTAGCCGTGCTCGAACTGCACGTCGTCCCAGCGCATGGGCGAGAGCTGGTGCCCGTTGGAGGACACCGACACCACGCGTGCCCCGCCCCGCTCGATCGCCGGCCACAATCTGTTCACGAGTGCGAAGTGGCCCAGGTGATTCGTGGCGAACTGTGCCTCCCAGCCGGGCCCGACGCGTGTCTCCGGGCAGGCCATGATCCCCGCGTTGTCGATCATCAGGTCGATGCCGCGGTCCGAGGCGAGAAACCGGTCGGCGAAGGTCTCGACGCTGCGTAGATCCGTCAGATCCAGCTCGTCCACCTCCACGCCGTCGATCCCCTCGACCGCCGCCTCGGCGGTCGAACGCCGCCGCGCGGGGACGACCACGCGCGCTCCGGCGCCGGTGAGTGCCTTGGTGGTCTCCAGTCCGAGCCCCGAGTAGCCACCGGTGACGACCGCCAGCCGGCCGGACAGGTCGACGCCCCGCAGGACATCGTCCGTGGTGCTTCGGGCTCCGAATCCGGAGCCGATCCGATGCTGTTGAGTGGTCATGAATCGAAGCTACGAGTTGGAGTGCGCTCGAAGGCAACTCCCACGCGGCCCGTGATCCACCAAGGCTTCGGCGCCCGTCCTCCCGCGACCGTTGAGGAAGGCGCCGGTTCGGTGGGACTTGAACTTGACGTAGGCGTCAAGTCCTACCGTCCTCACGACCCGTCGTCCCCGTCCTGAGGAGTCACGATGACTGCCGCTGTCCCTGTCACCCACGGCGAAGTACGGCTGCGTGCCCGGCCGGACGGATTGCTCAGCACCGATCACTTCGAGGTGGTGCGGGTGCCGGTCCCCGAGGTGCGGGCCGGGCAGGTGCTGGTGCGCAATCGGCTGATGAGCGTCGCCGCCGTGATGCGTACGTTGCTGGCGGGCGGCGCCGATCTGCCCGTTCCGGCCGCCGAGTTGGGTGAGCCGCTGTGGGCGCCGGCGGTCGGGGAGGTGGTGGCGGCGCCCGGTGGCGAGCTGGCGCCGGGTGATCTCGTGACGCACAGCCTGGGCTGGCGTGAGTACGCGGCCGTCGACGTGGCCGAGGCCGGGCGCGTCGACCCGGCGGAGCTGCCCGATCCGGCCGCGTACCTCTCCCAGGCGATGACCGCGTGGCTCGGAGTCGTACGGGGAGCCGAAGTACGGCCCGGGGACACGGTGTTCGTGACCGGCGCGGCCGGCGGTGTCGGGACGATGGCCGGGCAGTTCGCACGGCTGCGCGGGGCCGGGCGGGTGATCGGCAGCACGGGCTCCCGGCTCAAGGGCGACTACCTGGTGCGGGAGTTGGGGTACGACGCCGTCGTCATCCGGGGAGCGGCGACCCCGATCGAGGAGCAGTTGCGGGAGGCGGCCCCCGACGGACTGGACGTGGTCTTCGACAACGTCGGAGGGGAGCAACTGGCCGCGGCCCTGGCGGTGGCCGGGCGGGGCGCGCGCGTGGGACTCGTCGGCGCGCTGTCCGGCCAGCTCTCCGGCGGCTTCGCGGCGCCGGTCGAGATCGACACCGGCTCGCTCATCATGCGGGGGATCACGCTGCGCGGGATGTCGGGCAGCGATCATCTGGACGCGATCCCCGAGGGCATGCGGGAGTTCGGGCGTGGACTGCGCGAGGGGACCATCGTCTTCCCGCACGTGCGGCTGTCCGGGATCGACCAGGCGCCCCGGGCGCTGTGCGAACTGCTCGAAGGACGCCACACGGGAGCAGTACTGGTGGAATTGTGATCGGTGTCGGACCGAGGGCGCCCGACCTGGAGGGATCTGCCATGCGTATCGGCGATGCGGCGGCGGCCGCCGGCCTCACCCCGCGGGCACTGCGGTACTACGAGCAGGAGGGCCTGTTGCGGGCCCGGCGCCTGGCGTCCGGCCATCGGGAGTACGGCTCCGAGGACGTCCACCGGCTGCGTGCCGTACGCCGCCTCCTGGAAGCGGGTCTGACGATCGGCGATCTGAAGACCTTCGTCGATGTCCTCGACATGGTGTACCCGATGGACGGCGAGGACGCGGGGCCGGGACCCCGCGAGCAGTTGGACCACTGCCCCGTCGCCGAGGTGACGGCCCGTCGCCTGGCGGCGCTGGACGAACGGATCGCGCGGCTGGTCGAGGCGCGGAGCAGGCTGGCGGACGAGCTGGCGGGCCGGTTCGGGGACGTGTTTCCCGACCGGATCGTGAACGGGGACCCGAATCGCGGCGCGAACCGGGGCGTGGGTCGGGCGGCTTGAGGCGGCTTGACACGGCTTGACGGGAGGGGGTGCGGCGGTGGCCGCGTACCTCCGCGGCCTGCCCCGGGTCGCCTGCCCCCTCTATTGGTTGATCTTTCACCGCACTGACACTTTCTGACGCTCGGGATGTCAACAAGAGCCGGAGAAGATGATCCGAGCATGTCAAAATGACCGTTGCCCCACGCCGCGGTCGATCAGGAGGACGCAGTGAAGAAAAGCTCGCGCATCCGTAAGGTCTCATTCACCCTTGGCAGTGCGGTCGCACTGGTCATCGCACTGCCCGGGAGCGCGTTCGCCGCCGATCCCCCCAGCGCCCTGCCCGCCAACGCGGACGGACTTGAGCAGACGTTCCAGCCGGCGTACGACTACGACACCGACGGTTGCTACCCCACCCCGGCCATCGGCCAGGACGGGACCATCAACCCGGGCCTCAACCCGAGCGGTGCGCTCAACGGCCAGTGCCGTGACTCCTGGGACCTCGACAACACCAACGGATACTCCCGGTCGAAGTGCAACAACGGCTGGTGCGCGATCATGTACGGCCTCTACTTCGAGAAGGACCAGGCCGTGGTCGGCAGCGGGCTCGGCGGGCACCGCAACGACTGGGAGCACGTCGTGGTGTGGGTGCAGAACGACCAGGTCCAGTACGTCTCCACCTCCGCCCACGGCAATTTCGACATCCAGACCCGGGACCAGATGCGGTTCGACGGCACGCACGCCAAGGTCGTCTACCACAAGGACGGCATCGGGACGCATGCCTTCCGCCCCGCGAACGGCAACGACGAGCCGCCGGAGAACCACCAGGGCAGCTGGCAGTTCCCCAGGCTCGTCGGCTGGAACGGATACCCGGCGGGTCTGCGCGACAAGCTGAGCCAGGCCAACTTCGGCAGCGCCGTCTTCGGTCTCAAGGACGGCAACTTCAACGGACACCTGGAGAAGGCCAAGCCGGCCGGCATCCCGTTCGACCCCAACGCGTGACGAACCGGGCCGGGGGCGCGTGAGGCGGTGCACCCGCCACCCCGCCCCCGGCCCGGTCGCTGATACCTTCAACCCGTGTTCCTCTTCCGTGTGTAGGACCTCGTAAAGACCGCGACTGATGTTCCGTCGCGGTCTTTCGGCGTCCCTGTACGGCCGCGGCGCCCGAACTCGCGCCGCCCTCATCGAGGAACCACTCCCATGTCTTCGTACGCCGCTGTCCTGCGGACCCCGCACGCCCTGAGCACCTTCGGCGCCGCCCTGCTCGGCCGGCTCTCCTACGGGACGGTCTCCCTCTCCCTCGCCCTGGCCGCGAAGGACGCCTCGGGCTCCTTCGCCGTCGCCGGCACGACGCTGGCGCTGTTCGGCGCGACCAGTGTCGTTCTCTCGCCCGTACGGGCCGCCCTGGTCGACCGGTTCGGCCCGCGCCGGGCGCTCGTGCCGATGGCTGTCGTGTACGCGGCGCTGCTCACCGCGTTCGCCCTCGTCACCCGCGAGCAGCCGGGGACGGGAGTGGTGGCGGGCGTGCCGGGCACCGCCGGCACCTCGGCCGTGCTGCTGGGCGCTCTCGCCGCCTGCGCCGGTGCCTGTACGCCACCGCTCGGACCCACGATGCGGACCCTGTGGGGGCAACTCATGCCGGACCGAAGGATGTTGCAGCGCGCGTACAGCCTCGACGGTGTCGCCGAGGAACTGCTCCTCGTCGCCGGTCCCCTCCTCGTCGGGATCCTGGTGGCGTACGCGGAACCGGCGGCCGGGGTCGCGGTCAGCGCCGCGCTGGTGCTGTCGGGGACGGTCGCGTTCGCCCTGTCGCCCGTACCGTTCCCGGTACGGGCCGCGAAGCCGCGCGTACGGGGCGCGGACTCGCCCCGCACCGGACCACGCGGTCTCGGACAGCCGGTGCTGGCGGCCGCCGGGGTCGGGCTCTGTCTGGGCGGGCTCGACCTGCTGGCCATCGCCTTCACCGAGCAACAGGGCGAACCCGGCGCGGTGGCCTGGGTGCTGGCCGCGCTCTCCGCCGGCAGTGCGATCGGCGGCCTGACGAACGGCGCGATCTCCTGGCGGTCGGCCGCGCGGCCGAGGCTCGCCGTGATCTGCGCGGCGCTCGGTGCCGCGCTGGCGGTGGCGGGCCTCGCGCCGAACGTGTACGCGCTCGGCGCGGCGGCGGCCGTGGCGGGGCTGTTCGTCGCCCCGGCACTGACCACCGCCTACCTGATCGCGGACGAGGCCGCCGCGCCCGACGCCCGTACCCAGGCCGGCGCATGGGTCAACACGGCGGTGAACGCCGGAAGTTCCGGCGGCACGGCCCTGGTGGGCCTGCTGGTGGGCAAGCTGCCGCTGTCCCTCTGCTTCGTACTCATGGCCGCACCGGCGCTGCTCTGCGCCGCCGTGACGGTCTACGGCGAGAACCACCGGAACCGGCGTTGAGCAGCGCTACGCCCCCCGCGCCCCGAATGACCCGCGTATCCGAGCCCTCGCGGGCCCCGGCCCCGGCCCCGGTCCTTCAGGAGGGCGTCAGGACATGGCGGTCGCGGCTCGCGCCGAAGGCCGCGACGGTCTGCGCGACGAGTACGGCCAGCAGCACGGCGACCGGCAGCGACCACCCACCGCTCGCGGAGTGCAGCAGGCCGAGACCGAGCGGGCCGAGGCAGGCGATGAGGTAGCCGATCCCCTGGGCCATCGTGGAGAGTCGGCCGGTGTGGTGCGCGTCGGGCGAGCGGGACGCCGACCCCGCCAATCAGCAGACCCTCGCCGAGCTCGGCGCGCGCGTCGGGGCGAGCGAGCGTACGCTCAGCCGCCTCTTCGGGCAGGAACTCCGGATGAGTTTTCACCAGTGGCGCACCCAACTACGCGTCCACCACGCGCTCACCCGGCTCGCCGCGGGGAAGTCCGTCACCGACACCGCTCTCGCCTGCGGCTGGGCCAATCCGACGAGCTTCATCGAGGCTTTCGCCGCTCTCGTCGGCGAGACCCCCGGCCGCTACCGCAACCGTCAACTCCCGGCCGAGGGCGGCCAGTAGCTCTCTCACCGATCACTCGGCGGGGGTCCGAGCTGCGGGCCTGCCGGCACCGGTGGGGCCGGTAGACGTGGTTGCCGCCCCTCACTTCTCCCCAAGGGTGCGTCGGGCGCACGCGGTGACCATGGTGCGCAGATCACCCGTGCTCGCCATGAGTTCGCGCTGGATCCGTGCTCCGCTGCCGGTCTTCAGGAGCGTGGCCAGCGCCTCCTGCGCGGCCAGGGTGTCGTTGCTGTCCTCCAGCGCGCTCCGGACGTGTTCGAACAGGGCGCGCAGGACTGCCTCGGCGGGGGCGGGCTCCATGGTGAGGGGGTGGATCAGCTGGTCCTCCAGCCCGGACCGCGCGGAGCGCCAGGAGGCGAGTCGGAGCAACTCCACCCGGTGCCGGGGCGGCGGTTCGCCCGCTTTCCACTGCCGGGAGGCGGTCTCCACCAGGGCGCGTACCAAGGTGGCCAGGAGCACGGTGGTGGAGGAGTCCAGGCAGACGTCGGCGACCCGGACCTCGACGGTGGGAAAGGAGTGGGAGAGCCGCGCGTCGAAGTAGATCATCCCCTCGTCCAGCAGGGCCCCGGTGCCGATCATCTCGCGTACCTGCTGGTGGTAGCGGTCGGCCGAGCCGAAGGGTTCGACCGGTCCCGCCGACGGCCACCTTCCCCACACCCTGCTGCGGTAGCTGCTGTACTTGCTGTCCTGGCCCTGCCAGAAGGGCGAGTTCGAGCTGAGCGCGAGCAGTACGGCCAGCCAGGGGCGGATCCGGTCGAGGACCGCCACACCCTCCTCGTCGGACTCGACCGACACATGTACGTGGCAGCCGCAGGTGAGCTGCTCCTGGGTGGTCAGTCCGAAGTGCTCCGCCAGCCAGCGGTGCCTCTCGCCGAAGCCGATGGAAGGGCTGACGGGGAGCGGTGAGGTGGCGAGTGCGGCGACCGTCGCGCCCAGCCGTTCGGCGTGCCGGGCGGCCTCGGCCCGGCAGCGGTCGATCTCCTCCGCCAGCTCGCCCATGTCCGTCTGGGGCCGGGTGGCGAACTCCAGTTGCTGGCGGTGCAGTTCCGCCTCGAACACCTCGTCCTCGCCGCCGGCCTCACGTGAGGCGGCTGCCAGCACGGCCGTCGCCAACGCGCGTGGCTCACCACTCTCCCCGTCCACCAGGAGAAGTTCCTCCTCCACACCCACACTCCGCACCATCACTGCCCTTCCGCCGCCGATCGCTGAGAGCCCCGCAGCGAGGGAGACCGCCCGCGCACGGCGAAGAGAAGCTGCCGGGGCTCACAACCCGAAGATCGCTCTGGTCCTGCGGGTGCCCCGCGCCCGCGCGTTGAAGCGCGATTCGTCCCGCCGACGCCCGGCCCGGTTCACCGGTGGGCGCCGGCCGCACGGGCGCGGCGCACCTCCGGTCCGGGGCCCGGCCAAGGGGCCTGCGGATTAAGGGTGTTCAGGCCGGCGGCGTTCGCTCAGGGGCCGGTCAGCAGCGCCTCCAGTGCCTCGGCCGTCTCCGGGTGCCGGCGGGTGAGGACCGCGCCGGACGGGCCGGCGGAAGCCGTGGTTTCCCACGTGCCCTCGTACCCCAGCAGATCCGCGACCGCGTCGCACGTCGCCGGGTACGCGGTGAGCAGTGCGGCCCCCGCACCCGCGGCCGCACCGGCGGTCCGGCTGGAACGAGGCGCGGCCCCCGTGTCCGGGTGCTCCAGCCAGGGCGGCACCCAGGCGTCCAGCGCCGCGAGCCGGCCGGGGAAGATCCGGCCCGCCTCGCGGATCAGCAGCGGCGCCAGCTCGGAGCCGTCGGACCGCAGGGTGCTGATCAAGGACGGCAGCCACGGCAGCAGCACCGGATCCGGCAGCCGTCCGAACGCGTTGGACACCGCCTCCACCACGAAGTCCGCGAGCTGCGGCACCGGCTCCAGCGCGTGCAGGAACCCGCTGAGATAGCGCGGATAGACCGGCACCACCAGAGGATCGCCGAGCAAGTCGTCGCAGCGCGACCGCAGTTCGGCACGGGAGAGCTGCCCCAGCTGGACCTGCGCCGCCCACAGCAGCGCCACCTTGGCAGGCTCCCGCGGATGCGACTGCGCGAACGCGAGCTCCAACTGCGTCCGGTCACAGCCGAGCGACAGCGCCAGACTCTCCATGCTGAACAGGAAGCCCAGCATCGCGGCGACCTGCCGGACGGTCGCGTCCTCGTCGCCGAACGCCGACGGCAGCAGGGTGCAGTAGTGCGCGTACCCCGTCTTGACGAAGGACTCGATCCACGGCGGCAGCACCGGCTCGCTCGTCCGGTAGTACGCGAGCAGCCGACGCACCCGCCGCAGCACCTCCGGCGCACCGTCGACGCTGCGCTCGGTCGCCAGGACCTCCAGGGCGCGCGTGCCCAGTTCATCGGCGAGACGGCGGCTGCGCAGATACAGCGTCGCGTCCTCCACCGCCGTCAGCACGCCGGCCGTGGTCGCCTGCGGGTCGTACGCGCGGCGCCGCAGACGCTGCTCCAGGACCTGCTCGATGGTGACGCCCTCGTACCCGAGCTCGATCAGTTCCCGCTGATGAGTGCCGAGCGCCAGATCCCACGACTCCTGGATGGGCCGCTCGCCGAGCCGCCGTTCGCCCATGATCGCCCGCGCGGCGCCCCGCGGCAGCAGATGGCGCAGCATCCACAGCACGTCAGAGCACCGCCCCAGCTCCGGACCGGCCGCCATGTCCAACAACGCCCTTTGCACACCGCGCTGTTCGAGCTTCAGGTTCAGCGGTGCGAGCCGGTCGTGCACGTCGCGCGCGAGCGGCGGCAGGGAGTCGTAGCCGACCTGCCCGATCCGGTCGCCGCCCATCATGATCTCGACGATGCGGCGGACGTCGCGGCGGCCCGGCACCGAGTCCTTCTCGATACAGGTGATCGCCGCGTCCTGGAAGTCGTACGGCGTGGGCCTGGCCCGGTCGCGCATACCGGCCAGCAGGATCGACGTCTCGAACACCGCGATGGCGTCGGCGGTGGACGCCAGATAGCCGTTGCGGCGCGCGGCGCGCACGATCTCCACCGACCAGCCCAGCAACTCGGCCTCGTCCAGCGGATCGAGCACCGGCGCGCGCCGCAGGAAACCGGACAGCTTGTCCGAGAGGTCGTCCCCGGCCCCGGGGGCGACGGGCACCGCGGACTGCGCGGCCCCCACGGTCTTCGCGGCTCTCGCCGGCTTCTTCGCACCCACCTGGCCGTCGAGCCGGAACGGCTGGACCCGGGTGCGCTTGAGGTTCTTCGCCCACTGGGTCGCGGCGATGGAGACGGAGCCGGCGGTGAGACCGAACTGCGCCTCGATCGCCGTGTGGCTGGAGGGAATCAGACCGTGCTGCCACACGCTGCCGCTCGGCGGACCGATCTCGAACGTCGCGGCGCCGTCGACGCCGAACTCCGCGACCCGGCTGGCCGCGTGGAACGCCCCGCAGACGTAGAGGCAGTCCCCGGCGTCGGTGCCGGACGCGGCCAGATGCTCCCGCATCCTGGTCCACATGTAGCGCTCGCGGTCCTCGTCCACCCGTACCCGCTCGGCGTCGCCGGGCGCCAGCCGCCGGAAGAGGCTGCCGATCAGCAGCATGACCTGCCGGTAGGTGTCGTGGTCGCTGTCGCCGAGCGGCAGCTCGACGTACTGGTGCCACCACTCCGACCAGTGCCGCACCCGGCCGTGGCGCAGCAGATGCTCCTCCAACTCGGCGAAGCGCGGACGCAGGTCGCCGATCTCCACGCCGACGGCGTCGCCGTGCAGCGCGGCCTCCTCGTCGGCCGGCGAAGCCTCCGCAGTCGTCTCCGCCGGCGCCTCAGGGCCGGCGGACTCCGCCAGGTCCGTCCCGCCCGTCTGCCACTGGAACACGTGGTCCGACGAGCGGTCGACGAGGACCAGCTCCACGCCCGGCGTGTCCAGCGCGTACGCGATCGCCTGGTACTCCGCCGATGCCTCGGTGATCGGCGCGACCACCGACAGCGGCGCCCAGTCCGCCGGGAAGCCCTTGACCTCACTCGCGAACGCCTGCACCGCCACCGGGAGACGGCAGTTGCGCAACTCGGTCAGGAGCGGAGCCATGTCCTCGCACAGCTCCAGATAGACGACCTTCGGCCGCTTCTCCCGCAGCCGCCGCGCCATGGCGATCGCCGAGGCCGGTGAGTGGTGGCAGACGGGGAAGATCTCCAGCGGTTCGCGCACCGCGCGGTCGACGTCGTCGACGATGCCGAGGAGGATGCCCTCCAGCGCGTCGGGCCCGTCGGCCAGCGCCGTCGCGGCCTCCCGCAGCTGCGTACGCAGGGACTCGAAGACCGCCCCCTCCCGCACGGGGCTCACGAGAGGGTGGCGATCGCGTCCCGACCGCCCTCCAGGAACTCCGGCCAGGAACCGCCCTGTTCCTTGCTGCGCGGCTCCACGACACCGTGCAGGTACTTGTTGAGGATGGCCAGGTCCTCCGGTTCGCGCCGCGCCAGCGATCCGACGAGCGAGGAGGCGAGGGCACGGGCCGTCAGCTCACGCTCGCCGAAGAAGTTGCTGTGCAGGATCGCGTCCTCCAGGACGCCGATCTGCTCGGCGCTCGACAGCGCGGACTCCAGCTTCTCGTCGTCGCTGCCCGCGGCCGCGGCGGAGGCACGCAGATCGGCGAAGCTCTGCAGGAGGACGTCCAGCAGTGTGGGCGGCACGTCCAGCTCGATCTGATGCCGGCGGAGCAGCTCCTCGGTGCGGAAGCGGACGATCTCCGCCTCGCTCTTCCTGTTCGTCACCACCGGGATACGGACGAAATTGAACCGGCGCTTGAGCGCGGAGGACAGGTCGTTGACACCCCGGTCGCGGCTGTTGGCGGTGGCGATGACCGAGAAACCGGGCTTGGCGAAGACGATGCCGTCGCTGTCCAGCTCCGGGACCGAGATGTACTTCTCCGAAAGGATCGAGATCAGGGCGTCCTGGACGTCGCTGGTGGAGCGGGTGAGCTCCTCGAACCGGCCGATCGCGCCCGTCTCCATCGCGGTCATGATCGGCGAGGGGATCATCGACTCGCGCGACTGGCCCTTGGCGATCACCATGGACACGTTCCACGAGTACTTGATGTGGTCCTCGGTGGTGCCGGCCGTGCCCTGCACCACCAGGGTGGAGCTACGGCATATCGCGGCGGCCAGCAGCTCGGCCAGCCAGCTCTTGCCGGTTCCCGGGTCACCGATCAGCAGCAGGCCGCGGTCCGACGCCAGCGTGACGACGGCCCGCTCCACCAGGCTGCGGTCACCGAACCACTTCTGCGGGATCTCCCGGTCGAGGCCGTCGGCCCGCTCGGACCCCAGGATGAACAGGCGGACCATCTTCGGCGAAAGACGCCAGGAGAACGGCTTGGGACCGTCGTCGACCGACTCCAGCCAGTCCAGCTCCTCCGCGTACTTGATCTCGGCGGGGGCGCGCAACATGTCTGACACAGCAGGGCCTTTCTAAGCGAGAAACGTCTTGAGTTCGTGAACAAGCTTGCGGATGTGGCCGGAGACCACCGGTGTGCCGAGCGCCTTGAAGCGCTCCCGGAACCAGGGATTGACCTCCTGGCGGCCGGAACTGGTCACCGAGCCGACCGGAATGAACTTCACGCCGGACCGGTGGACTTCCTCGATGCCCTCGAACAACGGCTGGGAGCGGCCGAATTCATAGAAGTCGGAGATCCACACCATGACGGTGTTGCGAGGTTCGGAGATCTTCGGGCGGGCCATCGCCATCGCGACGGGACCGTCGTTCCCGCCCCCGAGGTTGGTGCGCAGCAGCGTCTCGAACGGGTCGTTCACCCATGGAGTCAGGTCGATCGCCCGGGTGTCGTACGCGATCAGATGCACATCCACCTTCGGCAGCCCCGCGAATATGGAGGCCAGAATGGTGCAGTTGACCATCGAGTCGACCATGGAGCCCGACTGGTCGACGACCACGATCAGCCGCTGCGGCGTCGTCTTGCGCGCGGTGTGGCGGTAGAAGAGGCGGTCGACATAGAGCCGTTCCTCCTCGGGACTCCAGTTGGTGAGGTTCTTCCAGATCGTGCGGTCCAGGTCGAGATTGCGGTACACCCGTTTGGGCGGCACCGAACGGTCCAGGGCGCCGACCGTGGACTTCTCCACCTGCGTACGCAGCACCTCGGCGACCTCGTCGACGAACCGCCTGATGAGGGACTTGGCATTGGCCAGTGCCACACCGGACAGGTTGCCCTTGTCGCGCAGCAACTGCTCGATCAGCGACATGCTCGGAGTGAGTTGCGCGGCGAGCCTGGGGTCGGCGAGCACCTCCCGCAGACGCATCCGCTTGACCAGGTCGGCTTCGATCGCTCCCAGCTCCGGACCGATCCCCGGCACCAGCCCGCCGCCGATGTCGGGGCGCCCGGCGCCCTGGCCCGGGCGGCCCCCGCGCAGCGCGCCGGGCTCGCAGCCCAGTGCGCGCTCCAGCCGGCCCGCGTCGGACTGCCACTGCGAGAGCTGTCCGGCGGTGACCGTGCCGGAGCCGGCGCCGGGGGCGTAGACGTTGAGCAGCACCTTCGACACCAGGGCGGCGCGCCGCACCTCGGCGGCACGGTCACGTCCGTCGACGGAGTCGCCCTCGTCGCTTTCAGAGCCCTTGTCGCCCTCGTCGCCTTCCACGCCGTCCGGTGCGGACGGCGGCGCCGGCACCATCAGGCCGTCGAACTCGGCGGCCAGTTCGGGGTGACGCTGCACGGTCGTGTCCACCGACACCCTGGGGTCCAGCAGCGCGGGCGGCAGCCCGATGTCCTCCACGACGGCGAGGCTCGCCGACTCCAGCGCCGCCTGCTCCTCAGGGTCGAGGAGTTGGGCGAGGAGACGCCAGTACAGAACCTGGCGGCGGTTGCCGTGGGAGTTCGCCTCGGGGGCCCGTCCCGTCATTTCCGTCATTTCCGCAACAGCCTTCCGGCTCGCTCGCGCAGCACCGCTCCGGCGTCGGTGGCGGCCTTCTCGGCCTTGGCGCCGGCCTTGTCCGACGTACCGCCCGCCCACGCCCCCGCGTGGACCGCGGCCGGCTTCTTCCGTACGACGGTCTCGACGGCGAGTGGCTGGACGACGAACACCCCGGCGTCCCAGCGGAGCAGCCCGACGCATGCCACCGACGCGGCGACGGCCGCGGGGGTGAGCGGTCCGGCGGTCGGAATACGGTCGGTGTCGACGGCCAGACGGTGCCCCGCGACGGTGAACGTCAGCCCGTCGTCGTCCTGTTGGGCGCTGTAGCCCTCCAGGAAGACCGGTGTGGCGATGCGCGCGGGGTGCCGGTCCAGGGGCGCGGTCGCGGAAGCCGCGGCGGTGGCCATGGCGACGCGGGCCGTGGCGAAGGCGTCGGCCGGCTCGCCCGTGCGTGCCTGGGTGTCGTTCCAGATCAGGTCGCCCTCGGCGGTGACGGGCATGTCGGTGAGGTCCATCGAGCGGCCCTCGCTCACCGCGGCCAGGAGCGACATGTGCGGGCGCAGGAGTTGCCAGAGGCCGGCGCCCAGAACCGTGTCGGGCTTCGGCACCGACACATTCGCGCGCACCAGACGGGCCACGGCGCCGTCCGCGGGCTCGAACACCGCGTGCACCTGGGCCTGTACGGCGGTCGCGTGCTCCTGCAGGTCGACGCCCAGGGGGAGGAGCCGTCCGGTGGCCGTACCGGTCACGGGTACGTCGGCCGCGCCGGGCACGGTCAGCATCATCGCCCGCGACCACAGGTCGGCCCACCGGCGAACCGGTACGCGGTCCAGGGCCGTGCCCGGACAGGACGCGGCGAGTTCGGCGGCGAAGCCGTCGAGAACCGTCGCCAGACGGCGCAGGGCCGGGTCCGGCAGCATCGCGGTGACGACGGGCGCGGCCCCGGAGACCACGTCGTGGTCGATGCCCTGCCAGCCGCAGCGCGCCAGGTCGGACAGCCAGGAACGGGCGGCGGTCAGCAGATTCCCCGCCTGTCGAACGGTCGGGGCCGGGTCGCCGCCCTCGGCGCGGGCCCGGCCGGTCGCCTCCTCCACGCGGGCCGTGAGCGCGTCGTGGACGGAGCCGACCAGGGCCGTACGGGCGGCGGCGAGGGCGACGAAGTGGTCCTCGCTCGCGGCGCCGGCCGCCGCCTTCTCCGCCGCCTCGGCGCCTCGCGCCGCCAACGGCGTCCCCGCCACGGCGTCGGCCAGCTCCGTCAGGCCGGTCGTCAGGACCGCGTGGGGACGGAGCAGACCGACGACCAGAGCCCGGTCGAAGGCGTCGACGGCGGCCAGGGCCTCGTCCAGCCCGTCGACGGTCCCGGTGAGCAGGTCGGCGCGCATCACGCCACCGCCCTGGTCGGCGGGAACCACTGCATCTCCGGCAACGGCCCCGTCGTCGGGGCGAGTTCCAGATACGCCAGGTGGCGCAGGAACCGGCTGAAGACAGGCGCGGCCGCCGTGCTGTCGCCCGGCGAGGGACGTGTGCCGATCATGCTCATGGTGAGGGACTCGGCGCTCGGCTCCCCGTCCGCCGTCTCCACCCGGAGATAGCGGCCGACGCGCTCGGCCCCGTACTGCAGCACCGCCTCGTTGACCAGGGTGCGGATGTGATTGCAGAACCCGCCCCGCGCACCGCCGCACGGCCGGTTGTTGTTGGTGCTGCAGGCGTACGCGTAGGTACCGGCCCCGACCGACGAGACATACACCCGCTCGATGTCTGAGCCACTGGACACCACACCCTGCAGGCGTCCGTCGGCCAGCTCGACGAAGGGGACCTTGGCGAGCTTGCGCGGCCGAGCGGGTGGAACCACCCGTGCCGTGCTCGACCTCTCCCAGTCCGACACCGCACCATCTCCTTTTCACCAGGGGGAACTTGGGCGCCGCCAGAACGGCGGAACACGCATGAACCTAGTGGTGACCACTGACAACGCCGATCACCATCCACAGGGCGGTGGGCGTCCGTGGGGTGACGTGGGGCAGCCGGTGGTGCGAGTGCGGCGAACGTGGGACCGGGGGCCAGGGGGCTGAGGTCCGGGGGCTCGGTGATGTGGAGCCGGTCTGCCGGGCAGCGGCCGTGTGCCCGGCAGGTGACATCAGGTCACGGCTTGCACCGGCGCACCAGACCCTCGTCCTGGAAGTGGCTCACCCACGCGTTCACCTCGGGGCGCAGCGACTCGGAGGCGACGCCCCAGTGCTCGGCCAGGACCTCGGCGGCGCGGTCCGGCTTCCAGTCCTGGCGCTGGAGAGCGATCCACATCAAGGTGCCCGTGGGGCCGCAGCGGTGCCGCAGACCTGTGCGAGGAAGGAAGAAATCTACCTTGCCGTCGGGCAACACTTGCGTTTCCAGACCGCTTTCCGATCGCATGGTGACTTCGTCCTCCAATTATTCGCGGGTAGTTTCGCGCGGTGCTGCGGTACGAGCATATTGCTGAGTGCATCGCGATGAAATCCAGCAGACCCCCGACATTCAGGTGGACGAAGCGTCACCGGCCGTAGGGGGGCTGTGTGCACCTTGACAGCGGGCCCCCTCGGCGCTCCTGGGAGCGGTGGCCGAAAACCGCTCCCATCAGGCGTGATGTAGTTCGTCGGAAGAGTATTTCCGGCCAGGAGCCGGAAGGGTACTACTCCTGATACTCAGGCTGAGTCCAATGATTCGAAGGCGTCAAGTAGTTGCGTTTGTGCTTGTTGGCGCGCAACACGTGTCGTTGTTCGGCGGGGGAGTCTCCAAGCACGGAAATGAACCTGCCGTCCGGGAATCCGCAGTACGGCTCGATGTCGTCACCAAGATCTGCGGGGGCGGTTAAGATCGGGTCGCCGTGGTAAGGGAATTGACCTTGCGCTTTGGCGCGGGCGCTTTCGCCGCCTTCATGGATTTGTCCGGTTCGGGCGGGAGCACCTCTCCGCTCCGCACCACGCCGTCGGCGCGAGGCGGCCCGAGGCGGACGAGCGGCCGCCCGCCGCGCGGACCCGGTCCCTCACCGCGCGCGCTCAGGCGCCCGTGCGCGGAACCGCCGACCCGCTCGGCCCGCTCGGCCCGTGCTGTTTCCGGTAGGCGGTCGGCGTCACGCCCACCTCTCGCCGGAAGAGCGTCCGGAAGTTCGAGGCCGTGCCGAAACCGGTCGCACCGGCGATCCGCTCGACGGACCAGTCGGAGCCCTCAAGGAGCCGGCGCGCGCCGAGAATCCTCTGCCGGGCGACCCAATGCATGGGGGGCATTCCCGTCTCACCGGCGAAACGCCGGATGAAGGTTCTCCGCGAAAGCAGACTGTGGTCCGCCATCCGCTGGACAGTGATCGGCGATCCGATATTCTCGATCACCCATTCCCGAGTCGCCCGCAGATCGGTGCGGGGAGGAGTGGGCGCGTCCAAATACTGCGGCTCGTTCGCACTGCGCACAGGCGAGCTGACGACGTACTTCGCCACGCCTTCCGCGACGGTGACGCCGAAATCGGTGCGGACGACATGGAGACACACGTCCATTCCCGCACTCGCGCCCGCGGAGGTGAGAATGGCCCCGTCCTCGACAAACAGCCGGTTCTCCACGACATCGACCGACGGATGCATCGCCCGAAGCCGATCGGTGTATTCCCAATGCGTCGTGGCCGTCCTGCCGTTCAGCGTCCCACTCGCCGCGAGGGCGAAAACACCGGTGCAGACGGCGACGATACGAGCACCCCGCTCGACGGCGATCCGCAGCGCCTCGACATAACTCTCCGGGATCGGGTCATGCGGATTCTCATAGCCGGGAATCACGACGACATCGGCGCACTCCATGTCGGAGAGCGAGTGGGTCGGCCTGATGCTCGTGGCCACGACCTGCGACGACCCGTCATCGGAATCGCCGGCCGAGTCGAAATCGCGATCTCCGCAGACAAGGACCCGATAACCCGGATGCCGGCCGAACACATGCGCCGGGATGCTGACGTCCAGTGCGTACAGCCGTGGAACCGCGAGAATCGCGACAACTATCTTTCCGTCTCCGGGTCGCAATGACGCTCCCTTGTCTCCGCGTTTGCCGCCCAGGGTAGCTCACGGGCGACGCAGTCGGACCTGGCGTCCGGACCCGGCACGATCCTTGCTGTAAGTGGCACGCCACAGCCTGTTCCGCCGCCGATCTCACCGAATACCGTCCTCGTTGAACTCACTTTTCGACGATCGGAGCGACATGAGCGACGCACACCGGGATCGGGCCGAAAGCTTCGGTGTCCCCTGGGAGGAGAGTTACGGATACGTACAGGCGATCAAGCGCGGCGACACCATTTATCTCTCCGGTCAAGTCGCACACGACGGCACGAAACTCGTCGCCCCCGCTCCGGTCGGTGATGACGGGCGGGTTACCGATTTCAGCGACATGGGCGATCAGTTGCGTCAGTGCTATGCCAACGCGGCGGAATTGCTGAGACGTTTCGGTGCGTCGCTGGACGATGTCGTCGACGAAGTCGTCTACGTACTCGACGCGGATGCCGGTGACGCCGCGGCGGGCCCGGTGCGCAAGGAGGCGTACGGCCGGCCTGACCCTCAGGTGGCGAGCACGATGATCGGCACGTCGCGGCTGGCCTTCCCCGAGCTGCTGGTCGAGGTCAAACTGGTCGCCCGAGTCTGACGGCCCCACCCGTACGCCCACCTCGTACGCCCCTGCGCCCC
Source organism: Streptomyces sp. NPDC057307 (assembly GCF_042667665.1). Taxonomy (NCBI): domain Bacteria; kingdom Bacillati; phylum Actinomycetota; class Actinomycetes; order Kitasatosporales; family Streptomycetaceae; genus Streptomyces; species Streptomyces sp. NPDC057307. The sequence continues at coordinate 17,316 of NZ_JBHUZM010000039.1, forward strand.
GTCCCGGCCGCCCCGTCCCGGCCGCCCCGGCCGCCCGGCCGGCAAGACCAGACCAGACAGAACCAGGCCGGGGCAGGGCAGGCCCGGGTCCGCTACGGCAGCGACCCCCCCGTCACGTCCAGCCAGTGCCCCGTGATCCAGCGGCCGTCGTCCGACGCGAGGAAGGCCACCACCCCGGCGACGTCGTCCACCCGGCCGACCCGGCCCAGCGCCGACACGGCGGCGGCCCGCGCCCACGCCTCGTCGCTCGCGCGGATCTGGGGTGCGGTGTTGTCGGTGTCGATGATGCCCGGGGCCACCGCGTTGACCGTGATGCCCCTGGGGCCAAGGAGCTTGGACAGGTCGCGGGTGAAGACATCGAGCGCGCTCTTGCTCATCGCGTAGGCGATCAGGTCCGGCATCACCGCCGCGTGCGTCAGTCCGGTCGACACGTTGATCACCCGGCCGCCGTCGGGCATCCGTTCCAGGCCGAGTCGGGTGAGGAAGAACGGCGCGCGGGTGTTGACCGCGAACAGCCGCTCGTACTCCGCCTCGCCCATCTCGTCGTACACGGTCGACGTACCGATCCCCGCGTTGTTGACCAGGATGTCCACCCCGTCCGCGTGCCGGTCGTACTCCGCCCACACCGCTTCCGCGTCGCCCGGCGATCCCAGCTCCACTCCCAGCGCGAAGGCCGAGCCGCCCGCCTTCTCCACCGCCCTGACCGTCTCCGCCGCGGCGGCCGCGTTGGTGCCGTAGTGCACGGCGACCCGCGCTCCCTCCTGACCGAGCCGCTCCGCTATGCCCCGCCCGATGCCCCTGCTGCCGCCGGTGACCAGCGCCGTTCTGCCGGTGAGCACGCCCATGGCCACGCCCCCTTTTCTCTAGTGGTCGCTACAGAAAGGACCGTAGCAGATCTCTAGCGGTCACTACAGAACGCGTTACGATGGCGGCATGGCCACCAAACAGCGCGGCAGGCCCCGCTCCTTCGACCGCGACACGGCGCTGGAGCGGGCGACGATGACCTTCTGGGAACACGGCTACGAGACGACGTCCATCGCCGACCTGACCGGCGCCATGGGCATCGGAGCCCCCAGCCTGTATGCCGCGTTCGGCGACAAGAAGGCGCTCTTCGCCGAGGTCGTGGAGTCGTACGCGGTGCGATACGGCTCCTTCGGCGCCCGCGCGCTCGACGAGGAGCCGACGGCCCGCGCCGGCCTCGCACGGCTGCTCACCGAGACGGCGGCCGAGTTCACCGACCCGTCACACCCCCGTGGATGCCTGATGATCTGCGCGGCGGTCAACTGTGTGACTCCCGAGGTCGAGAAAGCCCTGCGGGAGCGGCGTGAGGCGAACATCGCCAGCTTCGAGACCCGAGTCCGCGCGGGCATGGCAACGGGCGAACTGCCCCCCGAAACGGACCCGTCCGCCCTCGCCCGATTCGTCGGCGCCATCATCCAGGGCATGTCCCAGCAGGCGCGCGACGGCGCCACGAGAGCGGAACTGCAGGGCGTGGCCGACACCGCGATGCGCGCCTGGCCCGTTTGAGACATCCACGGACCTCGGACCGGGATCTGCGATCCGCGCCAGAGGCCCGTCGCGGCACCGATCGCTACGATCGCGACGTGTGCGCAAACATCGTGGTTGCCGAAGACGACGTCAAACAGGCCGAATTGGTACGCCGCTACCTGGAACACGAGGGGCACGCCGTCACGGTGGTCGCCGACGGCCGGGCGGCTCTTGAGGAGGTACGGCGCGGGGAACCGGATCTGCTCGTACTCGATGTGATGATGCCCCGGGCCGACGGCCTCGACGTGGTGCGGATCCTGCGCGCCGAGTCCCGTGAGGTGCTGGTACTGATGCTGACGGCGCGCAGTACCGAGGACGATCTGCTGCTCGGACTGGACCTGGGCGCGGACGACTACATGACGAAGCCGTTCAGCCCTCGGGAGCTGATGGCCCGCGTACGCACCCTGCTGCGCCGCAACAGGCGTCCCGGCGCCCCCGCTTCAGGCTCCGCGAGCGCCGTACGCTCCACGCCCGCCACCGTCGAGGACGAGGCGCTGTCGGTGGGCACGCTCAGAGTCGATCCCGCTCGGCACGAGGTATCGGTCGGGGGGACACAGGTCATCTGCACCCCCGGCGAGTTCCGCATACTCGCCGCGATGGCCACGGAGCCCGACCGGGTCTTCACCCGTGAGCGGCTTCTCGAAGAACTGCACGGCTTCGACAAGTACATCAGCAACCGCACCGTCGACGTCCACATCATGCATCTGCGCAAGAAGATCGAGCACGCCCCACGGCGCCCGGTCCGGCTGCTGACCGTGTTCGGCGTCGGCTACAAACTGACGGACCCCGCGAAGAAGGTGCGCCATGCGCCGTCCTGAACAGTGGCGGAAGCAGCAAAAGACGCCACAGGAGCAGGAGCAGAAGGAGAGGCCGAAGGAGCAGAAGCAGCGGCGGAGGCCGCGCCTGCCACTCCGCAGGAGTCTGCTCGGCCGGCTGCTGATCGTGTCGGTGTCGGTGGCCTCCTGCGCGGTCGCCGCCACGGCCTGGCTCGCGGTGCAGACCACCTCAGGAGCGATCCGTCAGGAGCAGGGGCGGGACCTCAGCTCCGACGCGAAGATCTACGACTCGCTGCTGGGTTACGCGGCCACCCACCCCAGTTGGGAGAACGCCGAGGACACCGTGCGCGAGCTGGCCCGGAAGTCCCAACGCCGGATCGTGCTGACCACCGAGGACCGACGGCCCCTCTTCGACTCCGCCGATGGAACCTCCGCCGGCGCTCCGTCCGACACGCCGCTGCCGGCCCAGGCATCGGCAGTGGTCGATCCGCTCTCCGTCGACACGGTCCTGGTACCCGAGGACATGACCGCCGCCGGCGCTGACCGTGTCGATCCCCGGGCCGTGGGCCCCTTCCTGCTCCCCGCGAAGGAACGCACCGAGCTGCGGCGGATCACGGCCGAGCGGGTCGCGTGCCTGAGCTCGGTGGGCATCGCCGCGGACATGGTCGACAGCCCGAGCGGCCGGCCTCGGGTCGACTTCGTACGCGACGAGACCGAGCCCAGCCCGGAACTGAAGTGCCTGGCAGGCGAGTCGGACCCCACCCCGACCGAGGAGGAGGCCCTCCAGGAACTCGACGAACTGGCCGACGCCTGCCTGAAACGGCAGGGGCACAAGGGCACGACACTCAATCTCGACCTGTCCTGGGACCGGAGGTCCGTACAGCTCGACCCGTCCGCCACCAAGGCCCTCGCCGCGAAAATGGCGGCCGACCGGCAGCAGGCCGAGAAGCGGCAGACCAAACAGAAGGGGACCGAAGGGAAGCCGGTCACGGCCGCCGATCGCGGGTACGACCGGGCCATCGCCTCCTGCGTCGGCAGCGCCCGCCGCGAGCAGCTCACGGACTATGTCGCCGCGCCCGCACTGCTGTTCATCGACGGCACCGGCGCCGTCAGCGTGCCCGGCTTCGATCTCTCACCGGCGAACACCGCACGCATCGTCGGGGTCACGGCACTCGTCCTGGCTCTCACCGTGGGTGTCTCGGTGTTCGCCGGCGCCCGGCTCGTACGGCCCCTGCTAGCCCTCACCGGAGCCGCCCAGCGGATGCGGGACGGCCTGGACTCCGCACCGGTGCCGGTCGGCCCGGACAACGAGATCGGACGGCTGGCCGCGGCCTTCAACGACATGGCCGTGCACCGCGCCCGGCTGGAGGAGCAGCGCAAGGTGATGGTCAGCGATGTCGCCCACGAGCTGCGCACCCCGCTGAGCAACATCCGTGGCTGGCTGGAGGCGGCGCAGGACGGTCTGGCCGATCCGGACCCGGCGTTCGTCTCCTCGCTCCTGGAGGAAGCGGTCCAGCTCCAGCACATCATCGACGACCTGCAGGACCTGGGAGCGGCCGACGCGGGCGCGCTGCGCCTGCACCCGGAGCCGGTGTACGCCGACGAACTGCTCGGCCAGGTCGCCGCGGCGTACCAGGGCCCGGCCGAGACCGCCGGTGTCACCCTGACGGTCGCCGCGGCGACGCCCGGCCGGCCGGGGCCGTCGCTGTACGCCGATCCCGTCCGGCTCCGTCAGGCGGTCAGCAATCTTGTCTCCAACGCGGTACGGCACACACCGTCCGGCGGCCGGGTGACCCTGCGTTCGTACATGACCGGCTCCGAGGACGCGGTCGGGGACGAAGCCGGGAGCGAGGTGGCCCTGGAGGTGTCCGACACCGGCGCCGGCATCCCGGCGGACGACATCCCGCATGTGTTCGACCGCTTCTGGCGGGCGGAGAAATCCCGCAACCGGAGTACCGGCGGCAGCGGCCTCGGCCTGGCCATCGTGCTCAAACTCGCCGAGGCGCAGGGCGGAACGGCGAGTGTCGTGAGCACCGAGGGACAGGGATCGGTCTTCACCCTGCGGCTGCCGGCCGCGCCCGGCGAAGCGGCGGACAACACAGCCTCGGTGGCAGGCGCCGCCCGGCCTGACGCGATCAGGCCCTGATGCGATCAACATGACGCCCTGACAGCTTCTTCACAAGTGGTCGCCAGCCTGGAGCCCTGCCCGGAACCTGGTGCGATTCGGCATCCAGGTACGACCGAAGTCGGGCTGGAACTGGAGCCGTACATGTCTCACCGTCACCGCCTGCGTCTCGTCGTCCTGCCGGCCGTCGTGGCCGGGGCGATGCTCGTCCCCGTCTCCGCGGCCGTCGCCTCCGACGGGAAGCCGACGCCGTCCGCGTCGGTGGCCGATGAGGAGAAGTCCGTAGCCGAGAAGAAGAAGGAGGACGCCGCGAAGGAGCGGTCCGACAAGGACGCAGCCGCGAAGAAGGCCGCGGCCGCCAAGGAGGCCTCGGGCCAGGAAAAGATGACGAAGGAGAAAGCCGCGAAGAAGGCCGCGGCTGCCAAGCAGGCCCCGCGCGGCGGCGTCGCCGCGGGCGAGGCCCCGGCCGAAGACTCCGCGACGACCACCCTCGTCGGCTCGGCCGCCGGAGCGCTGCTCCTCGCGGGCGCCGGCACCTTCGTGGTACGTCGCCGCTCCGCCGCGCGGCGCGGTATCTGACCCGGCGTAACAGTGGCGCCGCCCTTCGCCGGGCGGCGCCATCGCACAGGTGGAACCCAGCCTGTCGCCCGCTCCTCGCGGGACCCGCCCCGTCGCCGACAACCGCCCTGTGCCGCACGGCACTCGGGCCCGCTTGTCCGGCCCGATCCGACAACGGGCCCCGCCCCCTGCCCTGTTCTGGAGCCCGCTGTGTCCCCTGCCCGCCTCGTTCTCGTCGTACCCGCGGTACTCATCGTGCTGACCGGCTGCTCCTCCACACCTGAGACGGCCGTCCCGGCCTCCGCCACCGGTCCCGCCACCACCGCCGGTACCCCATCGCCCCGATCCCCCAAGGCGGTTGGGCAGCCCGACACTCCCGTCGAGGTCGCCATCCCCTCGATCGGCGTGCGGAGTTCCCTGATGCAGCTGGGCCTCAACGCGGACGGAACCGTCGAGGTCCCGCCGCCCGAGAAGGGCATGACCGCGGGCTGGTACACCGGTGGCGCCACACCCGGCGAGGCCGGCGCGGCCGTCGTCATCGGCCACAACGACACCCGGTTCGGCAAGGCGGTCTTCCACGACCTCAAGAAGCTCACCAAGGGCGCGGACATCACCGTCCGCAACAGCCGGGGGGAGTCGGCGCGTTTCACCGTCACCGGCACCGAGAGCGTCAGCAAGGACGCATTTCCCACCGACAAGGTCTACGGCGACACGAAGGACCACGCCCTGCGGTTGATCACCTGCGACGGCGACTTCGACGCCCAGGGGCACCCGGTGAACAACCTCATCGTCTACGCCACGCTCGACTGACACACCTCGGCAGCAGTGGGCTCGCCGTGTCGTGCCGTGGCCCGTCGTGTCCTGCAGCTCGGCCGCCGCGCCGACGGTTAGTTTCGGTCCATGCCACCGATCTCGCCTGTCTATCTCCTCCGCAAGTTGCTGGGCAACGAGCGATGGCGGCGGCTGCATGTGAAGGCGTCCCTGTGGGCGGCCGTGGGCGTCGTTCTGGTCATGCTGATCGGCTCCTGGATCATCGTCCCGTGCGAGGCGTCGGCGCCCCGGGCGACCATCACCTCGTTCCCGCTCGCACTGTGGTGGTCCATCGAAACCGCGACGACCGTCGGGTACGGGGATCTGTATCCGGTCACCCCTGCCGGACGCGTCATCGCGGCCGTCGTGATGCTCGTCGGGATCGCCGTGTTCAGCATCGTCACCGCCTCCCTGGCCACCTGGTTCGTCGGCAGCGCCGCGCGCCGAGCCCGCCAGGTGGCTGAGGCGGTCGAACACGCCGAGGCGCGGGGGAGGGCGGACGCCGACCAGGAACTACGGGCGCTGCACGCCCGCTTCGACCGGCTTGAACACCTGATCACCCGCGAGGGCGGGCCCGGCTCCGGGGAGAGCCGATGAGCCCGTTGACCCCTTACGAAGCCGCCTCGGCCGCCCGGTCCGCCGGCGCGGGCTCCACGGCCGGCCGCGCGGGCCCGTCCACCGACGACCGGACCTCCGGCGCGCGGGGCGTCCCCAGACGCGCCATCAGCGCGGGGGTCACCCGCCGGTAGGCCGCCGGGTTGATGGGATTCAGCCAATGGACCGCGCGGACCAGGGGGTTGATGTTGAGGCCGAGATCGGTCAGCACCTCGTCGGCGTTGTGCATCGAGAACGGGATGATCTTCGTTCCCCGGCAGTGGTGCCGGTTCGTGGCCTCGTCCATGAAGGCGATCTGGTCGACCACCGCCTGCCGTCGCGCGGCCGGTTCGGGCAGTGGCAGCACGCCCCCGAGGTCGGCGGCGATCCAGAGCGCGGCCATCTCGGCGTTCAGCGGACTGAAGAGCGACGAGTTGTAGCCGTTGAAGTACAACCCCGGTACGCCGAGCGGCAGGATCTGCCGGTAGAGCATGAAGTTGCCGTGCTCGTCGAGGAGTTGGTCCCGCACCTCGTCGGCGAGGAACGGGACGCCCTGGGTGAAGCCGGTGGCGCAGACCACCAGGTCGGCGGGCAGCGTCGTACCGTCGCCGAGTTCCGCGAAGGGGCGGCCCGCCTCGGCGAACAGCCGGGTGATCGTACGGTCGCGGCGCACCGTGATCGCACCCGCGTCGACCGCCTCGAAGAAGCCCTCGGTGCCGAGTCCGATCGCCCCCTGGATGATCTGCTCCATCCGCCCCTTCGGGACCAGGCCGTGCTTCTCCAGTCCGTACTGCCGCACGGAGACCGAGCCGATCGAGTTGAGCATCCGCCGGCGCAGACCGTTGCCGGGCCCGTGCAGGAACCGTTCGACTCCCCGCAGCCGCCGATAGCGGAACAGGGCCTCCCCCATGCGCGTCAGCAGCAGCATCTTGAAGTTGAGGAAACCGCCGATCCTGCGCGGCACCTTCCAGAGCAACTGCCGGGCGATGACGTCGGTGCTGGTGGCGGTCCCGCTGATCGGTACGGCCACGTCGCACGCCGACTTGCCGTACCCCACCACGAGCACGTGCTTGTCGCGGGCCTCCTCCGCGTCGTGGAACGCGTTGCCGGCGCACAACCGGCCGCCGGCGGCGGTGAATTCGTCCAGGCCGGGATACGCGGGAACGGCGGGCTCACAGAACACGCCGTTGGCGACGACGATCCGGTCGAACCTCTCCCTGACCGGCGCGCCCGCTCCGTCCCGTACATCGGCATCCGCCAGGTCGGCATGCGGTGCGCCGGCGTCGTCCGCCACGTCGGTATCCGGTGCGTCGGCGTCCCGTACGTCGACGGTCCAGCCGCTCCCGTCCCCGTCCCCGGCCGCCCGCACGCGGGTCACCTCGGTCCGCAGCCGCAGGTGCGCCTCCAGCTCGAAGTGCCGGGCGTAGGCGGCGAGATAGCCCTGCACCTGGGCCCCGCTCGGCCACTCCGGCAGGTCCTTCGGCATGGGGAAGTCCGACAGGGCGTACTGCGTCTTCGGGCTCTGCGTCGACAGACCGGGGTAGCGCCGCGTCTCGCTCCACACACCCCCGACGTCCGGGGTCCGGTCGAAGACCACGACCTCGTGGCCCGCCTGCTTGAGCACCTTGGCCGTGGTCAGTCCGGCGACACCCGCGCCTATGATCCCGATCCTCATGGCTCAGTGCCCCCCGGGCGGCAGGTGCAGCACGATTCCGAAGTCGTCCATGATCGCCTTGATCCTGGAGATGTCCTTCGGTCCCGGCGGCATGGCGGCCAGGGCCTGGTAATAGCCTTCGAGGCCCGCCGGCGACACGACGGAGATCACCCGTGACTCCTCCGCGTACGGATTGCGGAAGGCGTGCGGCACATCGCGCGGCAGATACATGTAGTCGCCGAACTCAAGGACGTAGTCCTGGTCGCCGAGCGTGACGTCCAGCCGGCCGGCGAGACAGATGAAGGACTCGTCCTCGCGTGTGTGCGTGTGCAGCGGTGGTCCGTCGGTCTCCGGAGGGATCGCGTACTCGAACAGCGAGTACGCGTCGTGCGTCGACTTGCCGTCCGTCTTCATCGTGATGCCCAGCCCGATCGCGGCGATCTTCGTGCCGTCGCGCGAGGGAAGCAGATAGCCACCGCCGAGGGTCATTCGTGGGCCTCCTTCGGAGTTGTCACACCGTCAGTCGACCGGTGTGTCCTGGCTCACAGCGTGACGGGACGCGGGAGATCTTCCAAGCGCGCGTCCCGCTCACCGGGACACCTTCCGCTTACGGTCTCCCGGGAACCCTCGTCGGCCCCCGTGCTCACCGCCGTCGCGTGGAGTAGGCCCGCGAAGCGGCGGCGGCGGCCATCCGTACGGCGGGTCCGACGCGATCGGCGCGGACCAGTTCCGTCGGGCCCGTGACGGAGAGGGCGGCGACGGCGTCGCCGAGCGGCCCGAAGACCGGCGCGGCCACACAGTTCACTCCGGTGTTGCCCTCCTCCTGGTCCACCGCCCAGCCCCGGTCGGGAATGGCGGCCAGCTCACGCCGCAGCGCCACCGGGCTCGTGATGGTCCAGGGTGTACGCGGAGTGAGCCCGGCCTCGATCACCGCGTCGACGGTCGCGGCGTCGGACCACGCGAGGATGGCGCGTCCGAGACCCGAGCAGTGGGCCGGGATGGTGCCGCCGACCTGCGAGAGCATCGGCATCGGCCGGTGCCCGCTGATTTTTTCGACGACCAGTACCCGCGGGCTGTCGAGTACGCCGAGCTGCACCGTCGTACGGGTGGCTTGATAGAGGTCCTGGAGATACGGCAGTACGGCCTCACGCAGTTCGTGCCGGACCGGGGCAAGACCGGAGATCTCGAAGAGGCGGTTGCCGATCCGGTAACGGTCGCGTGGTTTGTCCAGCCAGCCCAGCCTGATCATGGTGTCGGCGGTGCGGTGCGTGGTCGAGCGGGGCAGACCGCTGCGCTGGACCAGCGCGGCGAGGGTCAGTTCGCGGTGGGTCGGTGTGAAGGCGCCGAGGATCGCCGCCGCGCGGTCGAGCGCGCCCATGCCGGCCGCGCCCGTACTCTCCGCGCCGGTGGTCTCCGCGCCCGCGCCGGCGGCCGTACCGCGCCCCTCTTTCGTACCGGTGTCCCGTTCAGTGGGACTCATGGTTGGTGCCTCGGTGTCATGCGGGTCAGGCTAGGGCTGTCTTCCGGATCGGGCCAGCTCCCACGAGCCCGGCACCGTCCGAAGGACAGGTCCACCCCCCCCACACCGACCTCAGGGAGACCGCCATCGCTGTTCGGACCGCACTCGTAGGTGGAGGAGCCACCGGTATCGGATACGCCACCGCCGAACAACTGGCGCTGGCCGGCCACCGGGTGGTCATCACAGGCAGACGTGCCGACGCCCTGGAGACGGCGGCGGCCGGTCTGCGGGAGAGCACCGGAGGAGACGTGCACTGGCTGGCCGGCGATCTGGCCGACCCCTTCTCCACGGACGCGGTGGCGGCCGAGGTCACCAGCCGGCACGGCTCCCTCGACATCCTCGTCCTCAACGCCGGCGGTCCGCCGCCCGGCCGGATCCTGGAGATCGACGACAAGCAGTGGCAGTCCGCGTTCGGCCTTCTGCTGCTCGGCCCCCTCGCACTGGCCCGGCTGGCGCTGCCCCGGATGGCGGCCCGCGGCTTCGGCCGCGTGGTGTTCCTGACCTCCACGGCGGTCCGGCAGCCGCAGCCGGATCTCGCGATATCCGTCGTGCTCCGCTCGGCGGTGACGGCGGCGGCCAAGCTGCTGGCGAGGGAGTTCGCGGCCGAGGGCGTGACGGTCAACTGTGTCGCACCGGGCCCGACCGCCACCGGGCGACGCGAGCAGATCCTGACCGCCCGCGCCACGGTCACCGGGCGCACCTACGCCGACCTCGACGCCCAGGACGCCGCGAGCGTCCCGGCCGGCCGCGCCGGGGAACCGGCCGAGATCGGAGCCGCCGTGGCCTTCCTGGCCTCGGCGGAAGCAAGCTACGTCAACGGGACGGTACTGACCGTCGACGGCGGACGAACGGAGACGATCTGATGGCCGAGTCGGGACCCGACTTCACCCTGGCGGACTTTCTCGGAGGTATCTCCGACACCGTCCGCCCCAGCACGGCGCGCCCGGTCGTGGTGCGGGCGGCGGAACTTGAGCGGCTGCCCGCCGACCAGGTGCACAACCCGACCGCGCTCTCCATCGCCGGTCGGCTGCCGACCACGACGTTCGAGATCTTCCGGCAGACGATCCCGGCCGGCGAGAGCTCCGACATGCAGCGCCACCATCACGAGACGGTGCACTACGTCATCTCGGGCGAGGGCCACAGCGAGGTCGAGGACGACACCGAGCCGTGGTCGAGCGGCGACTTCGTCTACACCCCGCCGTGGACGTGGCACCGCCACTACAACGACTCCACCGAGCATCCGGTCGAGTTCCTGACGATCGAGAACTCCCGGCTGCTCGGTCTGCTCGGTGTCGCACGCCGACAGAGCGCGGGCCTGGTCACGATGGCCGAGGCCCGTGCCAGATTCAAGGAGGAGAATTCATGAGCGGCCCGCCCGACCGAGTAGGGGTCCCCGACCACGCGGGTGCCCCCGATCACACCGGGGCCATCGACCGCGCGGATGCCCCTGACCGCGCCGGTCTCCCCGACCACATCAGCATCTGGGCCGAACTGGCCGATGTGGACCACGAGTTGCTGCATGTCGAGGTCGGTGGAGTCCGCACCCGCGTGCTGCGGGCGGGCTCCGGGCCCGATCTGATCCTCCTGCACGGCACCGGCGGGCATCTTGAGGCGTACGCCCGCGACATCGCCGGGCTGGCCGCCGACTTCCGCGTCACGCTCTACGACATGGTCGGCCACGGCTGGTCGGACCTGCCGGACACGCCGTACACCATCGACGTGCTCTCGGATCATCTGCTCGGCCTCATGGACGCGTTGGGCATCCGCAGCGCGCACCTGTCGGGCGAGTCGCTCGGCGGCTGGGTGGTGGCGTGGACGGCCGCGCACCACCCCGAGCGGGTGGACCGGCTGGTGCTCAACACCCCCGGCAACATAGCCAACAAGCCCGAAGTCATGACCCTCATGCGGGAGAGCACGCTGGCCGCCGTACGGGATCCCAGCGACGCGACCGTACGCCGCAGGGTGGAGTTCCTGTTCCACCACAAGGAGTTGGTGACCGACGAGCTGGTGAACCTGCGGCGGGCGGTCTACAGCAGGCCCGGATTCGTGCGGGCGATCACCAACACGCTGGTGCTCCAGGACCCCGTCGTACGCGAGGACTTCGCCTGGGACCCGGGGTGGGTCGGCAGGATCGGCGCGCGCACGCTGCTGCTGTGGACCGACCACGACCCGACCGGCGGACTCGACGAGGCCGCGACGCTCCTCCAGTGGCTGCCCGACGCCCGACTGCACGTCATCGAGGACGCAGGCCACTGGCCCCAGTGGGAGAAGGTCGACGAATACCTGCGCGCGCACCGCGACTTCCTGCTTCTCGACAAGGATCCGGCATGAGCGAGATCATCGGCTTCGTGGGGATGTCCCACTCTCCCTTCGTCACCATGCTGCCGCCCGACTCCGCCGAAGCGCCGGGCGGGGCCTTCCTCGGCGACGCCGCCAGGGTCGAGGCCGCGGTGGCGGAGCTGGCGCCGGACGCGATCGTCGTCATCGGCCCCGACCACTTCCACGCCAACTTCTACGACGTGATGCCGCCGTTCGTCCTCGGCGTCGAGGCGGCCGAGGGCTTCGGCGACTTCGGCAGCGCGTCGGGTCCGCTGCCGGTGGCCTCGGAACTGGCCTGGTCGATCCACGAGGGCCTGGCCGCCGCCGACTTCGACATCTCCCTGTCGTACGCACTCACCGTCGACCACGGCATCGTGCAGAGCTACAAGATGGTGTCGCACAAGGACGGAATCCCGCTCGTCCCGCTGATCGTCAACACCGCGGCGCCGCCGCTGCCCGGCATGGAGCGCTGTGTGGCACTGGGCAAGGCGCTGGGCGCGGCGATCCGGGGCTCCGACTTCGACGGGCGGGTGCTCGTCGTCGCCAGCGGCGGGCTGTCGCACTGGCTGCCCTCCAACGACCCCCGCGACGTGTCGGTCGCCGCTGAGAAGCGCGAGTCGCTGATCCACGGCCGCCGGGACACCCGCGCCTTCGCCGCGGCCCGGGAACCCCGGGTGCGCGCGATGGGCGGCGACCCCACCGCGCGGGTGAACGCCGACTGGGACAGCTGGTTCCTCGGACAACTCGCCGCCACCGACCTCGACTCCGTCACCGCGCTCGGGCACGAGGGCCTGGAGGCGGAGGCGGGCAGCGGTGGCCACGAGATCCGCTGCTGGCTGGTGGGACACGCCGCCGTCGGCGAGCCCCTGGTGTGGAGTTCGTACGAGCCGGTGCCCGAGTGGATCACCGGCATGGCCATCGGCACGACCTTCGAGATCGTCTGACATGCCCGCCGAGACGACACCCGGGGCACCCTCCGCGACACCCTCTGAGATGACCCCGTCCCCCCTCGGTCGCGCCGTCGCGGAGGCATCCCGCCGACTGACTGCGGCTCGCGAATCACACCGCCCCTGTCCACCGGTACGCGACCTCCTGCCGCCGGACGACATTCACGCGGCCTACGCCGTGCAGGCGCGATGGGTGGCCGGACGGGAGGCGGCGGGAGCCCGGGTCACCGGCCGCAAGATCGGCCTCACCAGCCCCAAGGTCCAAGCCCAACTCGGCGTGGACCAGCCCGACTTCGGGTTCCTGCTGGACGAGATGGCCTGCGCGGACGGCGCCCACGTCGACATCGGCCGGCTGATCCGGCCGAAGATCGAGGCGGAGGTCGCCTTCGTGCTCGCCACCGATCTCGACACCGAAGACCTCGGCCCGGCCGAGGTCGCCGCGGCGACCGGCCATGTGGTCGCCGCCCTGGAGATCGTGGACAGCCGGATCGCCGACTGGGACATCTCCCTCGTCGACACCGTGGCCGACAACGCCTCCTCCGGACTCTTCGTCCTCGGCTCCGAGCCACGGCCCCTCGACGGGCTGGATCTGGCCGCATGCGCGATGGTGCTGCGGCGCGGCGACGACGTGGTATCCACCGGTACGGGCGCCGAATGCCTCGGCGGTCCCGCCCTGGCAGTGGCCTGGCTGGCCCGCACCGCACGGGCCCACGGCCGGCCGCTGCGCGCGGGCGACATCGTGCTCTCCGGCGCACTCGGCCCGATGGTGCCGGTGACGCCGGGCGATGTCTTCGAGGCGGAGATCACCGGTCTCGGCACCGTCCGTACGAGCTTCACGGGAGGCAGTTCGTGAGCGAGTTCGTGACCAAGGTCGCGGTGATCGGCTCCGGCAACATCGGTACCGACCTCATGATCAAGGTGATGCGGCTGTCGGAGCGTCTGACGATGGCCGCGATGGTCGGTATCGACCCGGCGTCGGACGGCCTGGCGCGCGCAGCCCGGTTCGGTGTGCCCACGACGGCGGACGGTGTCGAGGGTCTGCTCGCGCTCCCCGGGGCCGACGAGATCGAGATCGTCTTCGACGCCACGTCGGCCGGCGCGCACCAGGCCAACGCACGGGCGCTCGCGCCGTACGGCAAACGGCTGATCGACCTCACACCGGCCGCACTCGGCCCGTTCGTCGTCCCCGCGGTGAATCTCGGTGAGCATCTGGACGCGCCCGATCTCAACATGGTGACCTGCGGGGGTCAGGCGACCATCCCGGTCGTCGCCGCCGTCTCACGGGTGACTCCCGTCCCGTACGCCGAGATCGTCGCGGCCATCGCGTCGAAGTCGGCCGGTCCGGGCACCCGCGCCAACATCGACGAGTTCACCGAGACCACGGCGACCGCGATCCGGACCGTCGGCGGGGCCGGCCGCGGCAAGGCGGTGATCATCCTCAATCCGGCCGAGCCACCGATGATCATGCGCGACACGGTGTCCTGTCTGATCGGCGATCCGGATCCCGCCACACACGAGCGGGTGGTCGCCTCCGTCGAGCGGATGGTCGCGGACGTGGCGGCGTACGTACCCGGCTACCGGCTCAAGCAGCGCGTACAGATCACCCCGCTCGACGACGACGTACGCACCCTGGCCGGAGACGCCCGCGTCACGCACCGGGTCAGTGTGTTTCTCCAGGTGGAGGGTGCGGGCCACTATCTGCCCGCGTACGCCGGGAATCTCGACATCATGACCTCGGCCGCCCTGGCGGTCGCCGAGCGCATCGCCAACCACCCGGCGCGGGAGGCCATCTGATGACCCGTCGACCGCCCCGTGCAGAGACCCATCCACAGCCCCATCCACAGATCCATCCGCCGACCCGTCCATCGACCCATCCACTGACCTGTCCATCCATCGGTCCGTCGATCGGTCGACCTGACCGTCGGCTGTTCGTCCAGGACGTCACACTCCGGGACGGTATGCACGCGATGCGCCACCGGATCACCCCGGAGCAGGTCGCCCGGATCGCCGGAGCGCTGGACGCCGCCGGGGTCGACGGCATCGAGGTCGCGCACGGCGACGGACTGGCCGGCGGCAGTCTCACCTACGGCCCGGGGAGTCACACGGACTGGGAGTGGATCGAGGCGGCGGCCGGGGCGATCACCCGCGCCCGGCTCACCACACTCCTGCTGCCCGGCATCGGCACGGTCAAGGAGCTGCGACAGGCGTTCGCGCTGGGCGTTCGGTCGGTGCGGGTCGCCACACACTGCACCGAGGCCGACGTGTCGGCTCAACACATCGCGACGGCGCGCGAGTTGGGCATGGACGTGGCGGGCTTCCTGATGATGAGTCACCTGGCCGCCCCGGCCGAACTGGCCAACCAGGCACGGCTGATGGAGTCGTACGGCGCGCACTGCGTGTACGTCACCGACTCAGGCGGGCGCCTCACGGTGAACGGGGTCCGCGAACGGGTCCGGGCCTATCGCGACACGCTCGACCCCGACACCGGGATCGGCATCCACGCGCACGAGAACCTGTCGCTGTCGGTGGCCAACTCGCTGGCCGCGGCCGAGGAGGGCGCGACCCGGGTCGACGCCTCGCTCGCGGGCCACGGCGCGGGCGCCGGCAACTGCCCCCTCGAACCCTTCGTCGCGGTCGCCACGTTGGAGGGCTGGGAACACGGCTGCGACCTGTTCGCCCTCCAGGACGCCGCCGAGGATCTCGTCCGCCCACTCCAGGACCGGCCGATCCGGGTCGACCGCGAGACGCTGACCCTCGGATACGCCGGGGTCTACTCCAGCTTCCTGCGCCACGCCGAGACGGCGGCCCGCCAACACGGCGTTGGTGTGCGCGACTTGCTGGTGGAGGCCGGGAGACGGGGTCTGGTCGGCGGGCAGGAGGACATGCTGGTCGACATCGCGCTGGACCTGCCGGAGGGGCGGGGCTGAACGGTCGGCGCCGGGTCGGGCGGGGGCCGGGCACCGCGTCAGAGACCGCCGGGCCCGTTCGTGTGGGAGGGCCGGTATCTCTTCAGCCACCAGCCCTCTCCGAGCAGGGCCGCGACCTCCGGCCGCATGCCGATACGGTGCTGCCACCCCCCGTGCTCGTGCGTCAGGGGCGGGGTCCTTTCGCGGTCCCGCCTGACCAGCGCCACCAGGGAGAACACGAACATCCCGAGGAGCAGCAGAGCCACGGCACCAAGAACGAACGAGCGCAGACCAACGGCGAACACACCTGCCGTGGGGGTCCCTATCAGCGCGACGAAGAAGCCGACGTCCGTCGCGGACGTTCCCCCGGCGCGATGGGCCTCGTATCTGCACCGGCAGTCCGCGCAGCCGGGGATGTCGACCGTACGAGGGCCGTCGCCTCCCGCCAACTCGACGCGGTACACCTGCCCGGCGTCCACCGGGTCGCCGCACAGCCAACATTCACGCATCGCTCCAGCGTCGCAGACGTCACCAGCGGCGGCCAAGAGTCGGCGAGGCGCCCGCACGCGTGCAACCGTTCGGTATCGACAGGTGTCTTAGCGGTAGAGGGGCTGTTCTCCCGGAGGACATCGTCCGTTCACCCGCGTCCTACAGAGGTCTATTCAATGCCGATCCCCCCACGCAACCGTGGCGACCGTCGCACCTCCCGTACCGCCGTCGCCGCGCTGAGCGCCGCCGGCCTGGTCGCGCTGTGCGCAGCCGCCCCCACCGCGTTCGCCGACGAGACCGCACCCGGGCTGGTCCTGGGAGACATCGCCCCGATCGAGGGCGTGAAGCCGGGCAGCAGCTTCGACCCGTCGGTCACCGTGGTGAACAAGGGCACCCAGGCCGTCGACGCGGTGTGGGTCTACTACTCCGTCACGCGGGGCCTCGGCTACGCGGAGATCCCGTCCAACTGCCAGGCCCATCAGGTCCCCTCGTACGACGAGATGACCGAGAAGTCGAACGTGGTGTGCAAGTTCGACCAGGCCGTGGAGCCCGGCGCCGTATACGCGCCCGAGAAGCCTCTCGCGGTAAAGGCGCTGCCCCGCGCGCTCAACGACGACCTGCGTGTGACCGTCGGGGACACCGAGCCGGGACTGGACGAGGCCGCCACCACCCCGGTGGCCGGGACCGCACCGGCGGTGAAGCTGGTCGAGCACGCGGCCGGGGGCGCGGCCACCAAGGACGCCGTCGACGTGCCGGTCACCTCCGTCAACACGGCCGACTACCAGGTCACAGGGGACGCCCTGAAGGGCGCCGTCGGCGACACGGTGACACTGACGGCTGAGTTCGCCAACGTCGGGCCCGCCTGGGTGCTGACCAAGGAGGGGGACCCGCTCGTCGAGGTCCTCATCACGCCCCCCGCCGGGACGTCGGTCGCCAAGTCTCACGGGTTCTGCGAGGCCAAGGGCAAGGCGCTGGCCTGCGGTACGAGTCAGAGGTGGGTCAACGAGGGCGGGGGAGAGACCTACACGATCAAGCTGAAGATCGACAAGCAGGTGGCCGGCGCCAAGGGCTCGGTGGCGCTGAGCACCGAGGCACGCCCGTTCGACCCCGACAAGGCCAACGACAAGGCCGACATCACGCTGGATGTGACGGGCGGCGGTTCGTCGACCGGTTCGTCGACCGGTTCATCGGGCTCGACCGGCAGCTCGACCAACGGCTCGGGCGGCTCGGGCAGTTCGGGCTCAAGTGGCTCGGACTCGGGTGGCTCTGCCGGGGGCTCCTCCTCGACCGGCGGTACGGGCTCGACGACCGGCGGCAACCTGGCCGCCACCGGGTCCTCCTCGGCGACGCTGCCGATCGCGGTCGCGGCGGCCGCGGCGGTGGTCGTGGGCGCGGGCGGCCTCGTCGCGGTACGCCGCCGCCGCGCCCAGCACACGGGCTGACACCTACAGGCGTATCCCGCCCCACTCGCGGCCGGCATTCACGGGGATCGAATGCCGGCCGTCGGCACGCGCGCGTGGTGGCTCGCGTGATGACGCGTGCCCCGGCTCGTATGGTGAGCGGATGAGGACGTTCGACGTCGGTGAGACGGTGACACGGCGGGACATGTACCGGGACCGGGTGTGGAGCGCGCAGGCGATGCGCGTCATCGCCGACACCGACGAGGCGTTGGTGACGGCGTGCGTGCCCGGAGCCGAGGCGCGCTGGGCGTCGCTGTACGCCAAGGCCCGCGACGACGACGACCGTTCGGTGCGTACGTCCGCCTTCGACGCGATGGCGACGGGGGAGTGGGATCTGGCTCCCGGCGTATGGCAGGACACCGAAGTGCTGCTGTGGAAGCCGCCGCGGGCGTGGTTCAGCGTCAACGCCTTCTTCGCCCCCGACCATGTCGGCGCGCACCGGCTCCGGAACTGGTACGTCAACTTCGAGCACCCCACCCGCCGTGCGGCGGACGGGTTCGACACCTTCGACCTGACCGTCGATCTCGTCGTCGCCCCCGACCTGAGCACGCTGCGGTGGAAGGACGAGGACGAGTACGCCCACGTCCGGCGCCTCGGCATCGTCACCGACACCGAGCACCGGGCGGTGGAGTCGGCCCGCGCCCAGGTGCTCGCCATGCTCGAACAGCGCGCGGGGCCGTTCGCGGAGGCCGACCGGTGGGCGGCCTGGCGGTGGGACCCGTCCTGGCCCGTGCCGTGCCTCCCGGCCGGGAAATCCGGATGACCTCCAACGCGGCTGTTCCTACGCTCACTTCTCATGGACGATGCCGAGTACCTGCTCAACGTGGTCGACGTCGAAGCGACATGCTGGGAGGGACCACCGCCGCCCGGCCAGGTGAACGAGATCATCGAGATCGGGCTCACGGTCGTTGACCTGCGTGCGGGGGAACGCCTCGCCAAGCACCGGCTGCTGGTCCGCCCGGCACGCTCGAAGGTCAGCCCGTTCTGCACGGAGCTGACCGGGCTGACGCAGGCCGAGGTGGACGCGGGCCTGTCGTTCGCCGACGCGTGCCGCACGCTGGCCGCCCGGCACCGGACGGGCCTGCTGCCCTGGGCCAGTTGGGGCGATTACGACCGTAACCAGTTCACCCGCCAGTGCCGGCGGACGGATACGACGTACCCCTTCGGCCGCCGCCACACCAACGCGAAGGCCGCCTTCACCGTCTCCTACGCCCTGCGGCGACGCCCCGGGATGGCCCAGGCACTGCGGGCGGCCGGCCTCCCTCTCGAAGGCCGCCACCACCGAGGCGACGACGACGCGTGGAACATCGCCGCTCTGGTGCTGGATCTGGCGAGACGCGGCGACTGGCCCGCCGGCTGACCCGGTTGAACTCCCCGGCCGCGGCGTGCTTCTGAAACAGCAGAGTGGTCAGGCGCAGCGCCCCTGACATTCCCAATTCCAGCACCACCTCCCTCAGGATATTGGTGGCCGTATCAGAACTGCACGCCGTATAGTTGACGCACGGCGTCAATGTGCGTGGCAGTGGCCGGCACGGAGACCGCGAACAAGGGGAGAGCCATGCACATCGGAGTGATCGGTGCCACCGGCACCATCGGCAGCCGGGTCGTCACGGAGGCACTCGGCCGGGGCCACCGCGTCACGGCACTCAGCCGTGACGCCTCGCGGATCGACGAACACCGCGCGAACGTCACCTGGGCGAGCGTGGACATCCTCGACCCCGCGAGCATCGCCGCCGTCCTGCCGGGCCTGGACGTACTGATCAGCGGGTTCCAACCCGGCAACGCGGCCAAGGACATGGCGGACACCCTGCGGCGTTCCATAGCCGACCCCGCGGTCCACACCACCGCCGCCCGAGCGCTGCTCAAGGCTCTGGAGAGCCACCCCAGAACCCGGCTGATCGTCATCGGCGGCGCCGGCAGTCTGGAGAGAGAACCGGGAGTGGTGCTCGCCGACTCCGAGGGCCTTCTGCACGAGACCCTCGACAAGCTCGGGCTGCCGCGCGAGTACGCGGCAGCGGTACGCGGAGCCCGGGACGCCCTGAACGTCCTGCGGACGTCGAACCGCCTCTGGACCTACTTCAGTCCCGCCGAGGACATCGCCCCCGGTGAACGCACCGGCCGATTCCGGGTCGGCGGCGACCAGTTGGTCACGGATGCCGACGGAGTCAGTCGTATCTCCGCGGAGGACGCCGCCGTCGCCCTGGTCGACGAGGTGGAGCTGCCCCGCTTCGTCCAGCGCCGCTTCACGATCGGCTACTGAACGGCTGGGCCGACCTGCCGACGGGCCGGCACACCACGAAGCGGTCCGCCCAGCGGACGGCACACCACCGCTCGCTCGGTGACGTCATCCTCGCCGTCCGGCTCCACTCGGTACAGGCCGGCGTCCGGGGCGCGGGTCACGGTCTCCGTCAGGAGCCCGTCCGTGAAAAGGGCCCCCACACCGTCGTCCACCGCCCATCCGGCGGGCAGCGTGCCGGTCGCCACGGCCTTCCGGTACGAGGGACGGCGGCCCGGTTCGCTGTCGTAGTGCGGACACACCGATCCCGGCAGCAGCCCCAACCCGTCGGGCAGGGACGTCAGAGGGCCGAAGGAGTCGGTGTGCGAGCCCTCGGCCCAGCAGTTCGCGCCGGCGCTGATCCCGCACAGGAGCGTTCCGCCGTCGTACGCCTCGCGCAACAGCCGGTCCACGCCGTGTGTACGCCAGACCGCGAGCAGGTTCGCGGTACTGCCGCCACCGACGTACACGACGTCCTGGGCGAGCAGAAAGGTCCGCAGGGCGTCGGCGTCGAGTTCGCGCCGGAACAGCCGCAGGACGGACGGTTCGCAGTCGCGTGACCGGAAGGCGGTGAGGAACTGCTCGATGTACGCGGGGGTGTCGCCCGTGGCCGTGGGAGCGAAGCACACCTTGGGCCGGGGACCGCGCGCGTGGCCGAGCACCCAGTCGTCCAGCAGCCCGTCGTCGTCCGTGGAGAAGCCTCCGCCGAGGAGAGCGAGACGGCGAGTGGGTTTCATGGCCACGGCGGTGCCTCCTCGGCGGACGGACGCGGGGCTGGCGGGTGTGTCGAACAATGCCGGGGCCTGTCCGTGCCCGCAATCGAATAGAAGCCGGTCGGCACATGTGCCGGCCGGCGCCCCGCCCTCGGTTGTCAGTGGTGGCTGGGATGCTGCCCTGATGGACGAATTGATGCGGCGGCGGGTGTACGGCGCCGACCATGACGACCCGGATCCGGGGCCTCGGCCGGGCCGCGCGTACCGCGAGCTGTGCGCGGGTCCGCTGGACGGGCTGCTCCTGGACGTGACCGGCTGGACGGACGAGGAGCTGGGCGCCGGCGCGATGCTCGTGACGGAGATCGGGGCGTACGGGCCGGGTGGGCGCGCCGGGTACGGGCCGCGTGCCGGTGATTCGAGACGGTGGGACTGGCAGGGCGACAGCCCGTGACGGCAACTGTCCGCTGTCCGATCAACGACCGACGGCACACCTCCGCGTGCCCGCCCCGACGCGCCGCCGGCCGACCCGGACCTCACGTCCCCGTCCGGCGGCGCCCGTCGCGCGTTCAGGGCCCCGTCCGGCGGCTCACGTCGTACCCGAAGCCGTGTCCGGCGGCTCATGTGACGGCCTCGGCGCCGGCGCGCTTCCACGCGGTTTCGCGCAGCAGGCGCAGGCCGTTGAGACCGACGATGACGGTGGATCCTTCGTGGCCGAGGACACCGAGCGGCAGCGGCAGGTTCCCCGCGAGGTCCCAGACCACAAGGCCGGTGATGAACACCGAGGCGATGACCAGGTTCTGTACGACGAGGGCGCGGGCGCGGCGCGAGAGCGCGACGACCGTGGGGACGGTGGCGAGTTCGTCCCGGACGATCACCACGTCGGCGGTCTCCAGCGCGAGGTCGGATCCGGCGCGGCCCATGGCGACGCCGGTATGGGCGGCGGCCAGCGCGGGAGCGTCGTTGACTCCGTCGCCGACCACCAGGACCTTACGGCCGGCCATCTCCTGATCCCGGACGGCGGCGGCCTTCTCCTGGGGCAGCAGCCCGGCGCGTACGTCGGTGATGCCGACCTCGGCGGCCAGACGCGCGGCGGCACGCGGGTTGTCTCCGGTGAGGAGCATCGGGGTGGCACCGGTGAGCCGCGCCAGGGCGGCAACGGTGGCGGCGGCGTCCGGCCGTAGCCGGTCCGCGATGCCCAGCACACCTGCCGGCACGCCGTTCACCCGGACCAGCACGGCGGTGCGGCCACCCTCCTCCAACTCACTCGCGAGCGTGGCGGCGGGGGAGGGCGACGTGTCCTGGTCGCTCCGGTCGTCCTGATGGCCGTTCAGCGGCCGGGAAGGGGCGCCCACCTCGATCTTGTCGCCGTTCACGGTGGCCGTGACGCCGATGCCGGGGGACGAGCTGAAGTCCACGGCGGTGGGCAGTGCGAGACCGCGCGCACGGGCGGCGTCCACCACCGCGCGGGCCAGCGGGTGTTCGCTGGCGTGCTCGGCCGCCGCCGCGAGCGTGAGCAGGGCGTCCTCGCCCGGACCGGGGACGTTCAGGCCGGCGCCGTCCAGCGGCAGGATGTCGGTGACGCGCGGAGTGCCCTCGGTCAGCGTTCCGGTCTTGTCCAGGGCGACCGCGTCGACCTGACCGAGCCGCTCCATGACCACGGCGGACTTCACCAGCACACCGTGCCGGCCCGCGTTCGCGATCGTCGAGAGCAACGGAGGCATCGTCGCCAGCACCACGGCACACGGCGAAGCGACGATCATGAAGGTCATCGCACGCAGCAGCGAGCCGGTCAGTTCGGCACCGAAGGCGAGGGGGACCAGGAACACCGCGAGGGTGGCGACGACCATGCCGATCGAGTACCGCTGCTCGACCTTCTCGATGAACAACTGCGCGGGGGCTTTGGTCTCGGAGGCTTCCTCGACCATTTTCACGATGCGGGCGATCACGGAGTCCGAGGCGTCCCGCTCGACCTCGACCCGTAGCGCACCCGTGCCGTTGAGGGTGCCGGCGAAGACCTCGTCACCCGGCTCCTTGGTCACCGGAAGCGGTTCGCCGGTGATGGTGGCCTGGTCGACCTCGCTCACTCCCTCCCGTACGCGGCCGTCGGCCCCGATCCGCTCGCCCGGGCGGATCACGACGGTGTCCCCGACGGCGAGTTCCTCGGTCACCACGCTTTCCTCCGTGCCGTCGGCCAGGAGCCGGGTGGCGGTGCTGGGAGCGAGATCGAGCAGTCCGCGCACGGAGTCCGCGGTGCGCGCGGTCGCGACGGCCTCCAGGGCGCCGGAGGTGGCGAAGATGACGATCAGAAGCGCCCCGTCGAGGACCTGCCCGATGGCGGCCGCGCCGAGGGCGGCGACCACCATCAGCAGATCCACGTCCAAGGACCTGTCCTTGAGGGCCTTCAGGCCCGCCCGTGCCGGTTCCCAGCCGCCGGTGAGGTACGTGACGGCGAACAGCGGCCCCCATGTCCACGCCGGCGCTCCGAGCAGGTCGAGGGGGAGAGCGATCAGGAACAGCACCAGGGAGACCGTCGCCCGGCGGGCTTCGGGCAGAGCCAGGACGGGGGTGCGCCGTCGAGTGGCGGCGGGCGCGGCGAGGCGCGGCGGTGCGGGCTTGGTCGGGGTGGCGGGCATGACGGAGGGCATGACGGCGGGAGTCCTTCACGGGAGGAGGTCGTGGCCCTCAACATACAGGAATGCTTGAACAGCTATTCATGTGTTCATTCCGTAGAATGGCGACCATGGGCCATGGAGCGAACACACCGGACAGCAGCGCGACGCCACGCACCCGGCTGACTCCGGAGAACGCGCCCCAGGTCGCGACCACCCTCCAGGCGCTGGCCACGCCGTCGCGTCTGCTGATCCTCGCCCGCCTGCGCGAAGGCCCGTGCGCCGCGACCGAGTTGGCCACGGCGGTCGGCATGGAACAGTCCGCCTGCTCCCACCAGCTACGCCTGCTGCGCAACCTCGGCCTTGTCACGGGCACCCGCGAGGGCCGTTCCGTCGTCTACGCCCTCCACGACGACCACGTCGCCGGCCTACTCGACCAGGCGCTCTACCACGTGGAACACCTCCGCCTCGGTACGACCGACACCACCGACATCACCGACACCACCGGCACCTCCGCCGAAGCGCTCCCGCAGAAGAAGGGGGCCGCGCCCGCCGCAGCGCGCTGAACCGGCGCACGGCCCTTCGCCCGAGGTCGCGCCTACTTCTTCGCCCTGCCGGATGTGGCGTGGGCGGCGGCACGGATCTGGTCGGTGACCAGGTCGGGGTGCGAGATCATCGCCACATGCGAGGAGTCGACCTCGACGGTGCGGGACTTGGCGCGCTTCGCCTCGAAACGCTCCAGATCCGGCGCGATGGCCTTGTCGTTCCTCGCGACAACGGCCCACGACGGGATCGACTTCCACGCCGCCGCGGTCGCGTTCTGCGCGAACCCGGCAGCGGCGACCGGGCGCTGCTCGACCGCCATCTCCCTGGCCTGCCCCTTCGGCAGGTCGGCGGCGAACACCGCGTGGAACTTGGCGTTCTGGATGTACAGGTCCGTCCCGCTGGTCTTCCCGTCCGTGTACGGGACCTCCCGCAGCGCGGGGGCGAGTTCGCTGCCCTCGAACTTCGTCGAGAGCGCGGCGGGGCTCTCACCCACGTCCGGCATGAACGCCGACACGTACACGAGGGCCTTGACGTTCTTGTTGCCGGCGGCCGCCTGGCTGATGACCGCACCACCGTACGAATGGCCGGCGAGGACGATCGGCCCGTCGATCGACTTGAGGATCGACGCGACGTAGGCGGAGTCGCCGAGCACACTCCGCAGCGGGTTCGGCGGGGCGACCACCGGATACCCCTCGTGCTGGAGCCGCTCGACCACCCCGTTCCAGCTCGACGCGTCCGCGAACGCGCCATGGACCAGCACCACCGTCGGCTTCGCGCCCCGACCGGCCGGCTCGGAGTTCCCACTGCCGGACGGGTCCCCGCCGGCGACGGCCGAGCCGGTGGCGAACACCCCCGCGGTCAGGGCCAGGGACAAGGCACCCACGCGCATGAGGCGACGTCGTACCGGGCGGAGGGAAGGGGGTGACACAACCATGGGAGGGCTCAATTCTGCTGGTGGGGAAGCGGAGGTCGCTCTCAGTGTTGATCCGACTCCTGAGGTGCGCGCCCTGGTTGCGGCGGGTGAGTGAACGTGGCCGGTACCTGGCCGGCGCCGCCTCCGGTCGTCCGCCCTGCGTGGGTCATGCAGAACTTCGCCGAACAACAGCTGTACGTGGTGTCCGGGGCGCGATCACCGTGCCGACGTCCGGAGGCGCGGCGGCGTCCGTCGCCACGGCCGACATCGCAGCGGTCGCCGACGAGACCCTGGCCGGTTCCGGTGCCGGCACGGCGTACGCGCCCACCGCTCCCGAAGCGCTCACGGTGGCGGGCGCTGCCGCTCCTGCGCGACGGCGGCCGGATCGTCAACATTTCCTCCGCCACCACCCGGATCGCCCTGCCCGAGACGACGCCACGGGCGGCCTGCACCTGGGGCCGGGCGGGTTCCGCGGCTAGGGAGGCGTCCTGTCGATCGGGCCGGATCGACAAGACACCCCCAGAGGTCCGGTTGTCCACGTCCCGCGGCCGGTCCGCCCGGGGGAACGGATCAAGTTCACCCGGCTTCGGCGGCGTTGACCGCCTAGAGTTGCGGCATACATGAGGGCACGTCAGGACGGCGGATCGCAGCGTCCGTCCACGGGCGTCCCGGGCGTGGGACATCGGAGTCGGGCGGACCGCATGGCGTATGAACTTCCTCCGGAGATTGTGCACTTCGTCAATCGGGAGGACGAGCAGAACCGGGCCTTCACCGCGGTCGCCGACTGGCACGCGCGCTCCCGGCCGCTGTGCCTCGCGTTGAGCGGACCCGGCGGATCGGGCAAGACGGAGCTGGCCTTCCGGATCGCCCGCGCGCTGCGCGACCAGTACCCGGACAGCGTGCTGTACGTGGATCTCGACGACTTCCGGCGGGACGGGGCGGTGGTGGTCGCCGACGCGGTGGGCCAACTGCTCGTCTCGCTGGGCGTCGCCCCCGAGATGCTGGCGCCCTCCTTCAAGGGACGCTGTAAGCAGTACTGGACCCGGACCGACGGCAAGCGGCTGGTCGTGGTGATCGACAACGCGCGCTACGGAGCGGAGGTCGTACCACTGCTCCCGGGGTCCGGCGCCAGTGTGGCGATCGTCGCGAGCCACGGTCCGCTGTACGACATCGAGGACGGCGCCGCGGTCGATCTGGAGCTGCATCCGCTGGACGACGCGGATTCCGCGGAACTGCTACGGCTCGTGGTAAGCGATCAGCGCCTCACGGACGAGCCCGAGGCGGCGCAGGGGGTCGTCCAGCTCTGCTCCGGTCTGCCGGCCGCCCTGCACGTGGCCGCCCGGTGGATCCGTAAGTACCGCCGACGGCCCCTGTCCCGCCTGCTCGCCGAACTGTCGAAGGAGCTGAACGAGAAGGGCGTGCCGGTGGTCGAGAAGGTGTGGGACGCGGCGTATCTCAGCCTCACCTCGGAAGCCGCCCTGCTCTACCGACTGCTGGCCGAACATCCAGGACCGTCGTTCACCCCGGAATCCGCCACGGCGCTTCTCGGGCTCGGAAGGGACGCGGCCGACGATGCGCTCGAAGAACTGGAGATCGCCGGGCTGCTCGACACACGTGAGGTGCCCGGCACCGCGGACGGCGGGATGCGGCTGCCCGAGCTGATGCGCGCGCACGCCCGTCGCCGGGCCAGGAACGACGGGGCGGAGCGGGAACGGGCCGAGGCACAGCGGCGTAGTGTGATCTGGTTCCTGCGGCAGGCCCAGCGGGCGGACGCCTTCGCCGCCGGCCGGAGGCTGGTCGTGGCGGACGCCGTTCCGCCCGTCGAAGGCGCCCCCGACTTCCCGCTCCCGGATCCCGCCGACGCCGAGCGGAACGGGCAGCCCGAGGAGGCCAGGAGAAGGGCTCGGCGCGCGGCACGTTGGCTGCACGCCGAACGACACGCGCTGTACGCCTCGGTGCGTCTCGCGCACTCGCTGGGCCTCGACACGGAGACATGGGCCCTGTGCGAACCTCTGTGGACGCACTATCTCGACCATCCCCAACCCGCCGACGACATCGAGGTGTTCGGCCTCGGCGTCGCGGCGGCAGGGCGCGCCGGGGACCTGCCCGCGCTGGTCCGTATGCGGTGCCAACTGGCTCGTCCCCTGTGGGAACAGGGGAGAACGGACGAGGCGGCGCAGGAGCTGGAGCGGGCGCTGGCGACGCTGGACACGCTCGGGGATTCCGCGCGGACGAGCAAACTGCGGGCGTCCGCCGTTGAGTTCCGAGGCATGCTTCACTCGGTCCGAGGCGACTGGGCCGCCGCCGCGGCGGACTTCCGGCGCTCCCGCGACGTGCACCGCACGATCTCCAACACTTACGGCGTCACGCTCCAGACCTACCGACTGGGCCAGGCGACCGCCGAACTCGGCGACTTGGACGAAGCGGCCCAACTGCTGGAGCAGGCCCACCGATCGGCCGTCGAACTGGGACGTGAGCGGCTGTCCGGGCGTATCGGTTTCGCGTGGGGCGGCGTCCTGCGCGGACTCGGACGTACCGGAGAGGCGCGGGTGCTGTACGACGACTCACTCGCCAGCGCCCGCGGCCGGGGCTCCGACGCCGACGAGCAACGGATCCTCGACGCGTTCGCCGAACTGGCCGACGAGGAGGGGCACCCTGACGAGGCAGAGGCACACCGGGCGTCCGCCCACGCCATTCGCGCCCGGAACGGCCTCGCCTAGGCCGTTTCCTGTGGCTCTTCGCCAGTCCTGTGCGGCCTGGATACGGTGACGGCATGACGGCGATCCTGCGGCACCCTCGACCTGGGTTCGTATGGGACTGGTGGGCAGTGGATGTTCAGGGCTTCCTCGTGCAGTTCTGCGACGGCGAGTTGCCGACCTACACCCGCAACGGCGTCCCGGACCTCCCGTTGCGGCTGACCGACGCACCGGCAGCCATCGCCGACGTCGCGGCCCTGGTTGAACTGCACCGGGCAGACCGGGCAGACCGGATGAAGATGGCGGCGAGGTGGAGTCCGATCCGGCGGCAACGGCTCCATCCGCGCCCACTGCATGTCAGTCAACGACACACATCAACCAGCGATCTGATGATCCATAAGAAACGGCCTAGAGGACCCGCGCCGCCTCCTCCGCGGTGGCGGGGGAGAGGCGCACCGCGTACCGCCGGTCTCCGATCACGCAGGTCACAGAGGGCGTAGAGGTCGCAGAGCCCATAGAGGTTGCGGAGGCCACAGCGGCTGCAGAGGTGAACTGCCCGCCCGACGCGGCCAGTCGTGCGTGAACCGCGGAGAGCACGGCCGCCGGATCGCTGTGGACGATCCGGCCGTCCTCCTGCGGTGCTTCGATCCGGACGGACAGCAGCGAACCGCCCCGGACCCGCACGACACAGTGCGTCGGGGACAGTACGGCAGCCGCGGTACGGCAGCCCGGGTAGCTGTCGAGCGCGTGAGAGGTCCAGCCGGCCACGGTCCACACGACGCTGTACGGAGCGGCTGTCGCTGACTGGCCTATACGCAGGTACAGCAACGCCGCACTCTGCAACTGCCGTTCCCCGGCCGCGCCGTACTCGGCGGCGAGGTGGTGCGCGGGCGCCTCGAAGTGGCTGGGGAAGCGCTCGATGTGCGTCTCATCCTCGTCGAGACGTACGCGTACGGCGAAGGCGGACGGTGTACGAGAGGGCGGAGCCGGAATCGGCAGCAGCCGGGCGGCGGCGGGGACGGCGGGCGGGACGAGATCGAGCAGCCGGTACAGCTCCCGCCGGAGCCGTACCAACGCGCTCTCACGCTCGGCGGAGGCGGTCGAGATGACGGTGAACGCGGAGGTGGCGGCAGCCCGTCCGGTCCCCGCCCGATAACTGCCCAGCGCCTCTTCGAGGTCGGCGGAGCGGTCCAGGCGTGGTGCGCGGGCCAGGAGTTCCGCCATGGGGCTGCCGGGGATCAGCTCGTCGCCCCCGTCGTAGGCGGCGAGCACCGGACCGTCCAGCGCGGCCGCGAAATACAGCGCGGTCGAACCGTGATCGGTGATCAACGCGTCGGCGGCCACCAGGATCGAGGCCCACTCCTCGTGCGGCCGGGCGAGGATCATCCCGGCGTCGAGCGCCGGCGCGAGCTGCTCCGACAGGTCGAACTCACCGGTCCGGCTCCACTGGTTGGGGTGCACGATCAGCGCGAGCTGGTACGCGTCCTGCGGAAGGCGGGCGGCGAGTTCGCCGGGGAGACTCGCACGACGCCGGAGCAGGGACTCCTCACCCCAGGTGGACGTCAGTGCGACCAGCCGCCTGCCACCCGTCCCCAGCGCGGCGCGGAAGCTGTCGCGCAGGGCGAGCGAGGCGAGGACCCGCTCCAAGGTCGGATCACCGACCACGGTGGCGCGTGCCGCCGCTTGCGGACTGAGGGCCGCCAGCCGGTCGATCTGGCTGGGGTGGGCCAAGGCGTGCAGAGCGGGCGGTGCACCGCCGTCCGGCACCAAGTACGTCGGATCCAGGCCCGACGCCTCTCCCGCGGATCCCTCACCGCGGAACGTCTTGCCGAAGCCGGCGCCGTGCGGCAACAGCACGCGGGGGCCCCGCAGGAGATGCAGCGCACCCTTCGGACTCGCGGTGACGATCAGGTCGTACGAGCCGCGGCACGCCTCGTCCCAGGGGACGGTGTGCGCGCCCACCCGTTCGATCGCCGCGAGCGCGTCGACCCCGAACGCGGAACCGGGAACGAGCGTGAAGACTCGGCTGACGCGCTCGTCACCGGCGAACACCGGAAGGACGTCGAGCAACCTGTACAGAGCGATCGCCGAGCGCGCGGCGAACAGAACCGCCCGTCGCCCGTCGCCCGTCGCCCGTCGCCCGTCGCCCGTCGCCCGTCGCCCGTCGCCCGTCGCCCGTCGCCCGTCGCCCGTCGCCCGTCGCCCGTCGCC